>CAZLNF010000001.1:0-30707 GCA_964560885.1 uncultured Actinomyces sp.
GCATGATCTGACCGGCGGTCCACGACACCGTGGCCACCGTCGGGATGCCGAGGCGTTGGTAGACCTCTGCGCGACGGGGGTCGTAGATGCGCGCGACCACGTGTTCGACTCCGTAGGTCTCACGTGCCACGCGAGCGGCCAGGATGTTGGTGTTGTCGCCGCTGCTCACCGCGGCGAAGGCGTGGGCGCGCTCGATCCCCGCCTTCTCGAGGGTCTCGCGATCGAAGCCGATGCCCTTGACGGTGGAACCCGTGAATCGATGGCCCAGACGCCGGAAGGACTCGGGATCCTGGTCGACGATGGCCACCGAGTGGCCGGAGTCATCGAGCCGATCCGCGAGGAGTGAGCCGACTCGGCCGCAGCCGAGGATCACCACATGCACGCGCCAGACGCTACACGCTGGGCCCCGGGTATGCGGGCCGGTGGTCGGCGTGTGACCGGTGGGGACCTAGCATGCTCTCCGTGCCCGTCGTGGACACCGCGAAGCGGTTCTTCTTCGGTCGCGCCCTGCGCAGTGACCGCATCGGCGAGACCCTGCTCCCGAAGCGCATCGCCCTACCCGTCTTCGCCAGCGACGCCCTGTCGTCCAATGCGTACGCGACACAGGAAATCCTCATCGTGCTCGCGCTGGGCGGGTTCTCGCTCTACTCCTTCGGCCCCTGGGTTGCCGCGGCCGTCGTGCTCCTCTACTTCGTGGTGGTGGCGTCCTATCGGCAGAACGTCCACGCCTATCCCGGCGGCGGCGGCGACTACACCGTGGTGTCGGAGAATCTCGGACCCCGCTGGGGTGTCTTCACCGCGAGCGCTCTCCTCGTCGACTACACGCTCACGGTCGCGGTGTCGATCTCGGCGGCTGTCGCCAACCTTGGTTCGGTCTTCCCCGTCATCGCCGACCACGCGGCGTGGTGGGCGGTGGGCATCATCGTGATCATCACGCTGATCAACCTGCGAGGGATTCGCGAGTCGGGGATCGCCTTCGCCATCCCGACGTACCTCTTCATCGCCTCGATTGTCGTCATGGTCGGCACCGGAATCATCCGCACGGTGATGGGCCAGGACCTCACGGCGGAGAGCGCCGGGTGGGAAATCCTCGCGCAGGATGAGGTCACGGGCCTCGCACTCGCCTTCCTCGTCGCCCGCGCGTTCTCGTCCGGCACCACGGCCCTGACGGGGATCGAGGCCATCGCCAACGGCGTCCCCTCCTTCCGCAAGCCGAAGTCCCGCAACGCGGCGACGACCTTGCTGCTCCTGGGCGTCATCTCGATGGCGATGTTCGCGTCCATCACCTGGCTCGCGCTGTCGACCGGCGTGAAGGTGACAGAGGATGACGCAGACCTCGCCGGACTGCCCGAGGGGCAGCCGCAGAAGACCGTGATCGTGCAGGTCGCCCAGGCGGTCTTCGGCGATTGGGGCATCGCGGTCCTGTTGGTCTCCCTCGCGACCGCGCTGATCCTGGCCCTCGCGGCGAACACCGCCTACAACGGATTCCCCGTGCTCGGCTCGATCCTGGCGCGAGACGGCTACCTGCCGCGTCAACTGCACACGCGTGGCGACCGCCTGTCCTACAGCAACGGCATCATCGTCCTCGCGGGTGCCGCGATCGTGCTGGTGATCGTCTTCCAGGCGGACGTGTCGTCGCTCATCCAGCTCTACATCATCGGTGTCTTCGTAGCGTTCACCCTGGGGCAAATCGGGATGCTCCGGCACTGGAATCGCGAGTTGCGTCGCGGGCCCTCGGCTGACGAGCGGCGAAGGATGCTCCGGTCACGGGCCATCAATGCTCTGGGCGCAGTCCTCACCGGCATCGTCCTGGCGATCGTGTTGGTGACGAAGTTCCTCCAGGGGGCGTGGATCGTCGTTGTCGCCATGCCGTTGATCTTCCTCATCATGCAGGCCATCCACCGCCACTACGACCGGGTGCGCGAGGAGCTTGCGGTGGGCGACGAGGTGCACATCACATTGCCGTCACGCGTGCACGGGATCGTGCTCATCTCCAAGCTGCACAAGCCCGCGCTGCGGGCTCTTGCGTATGCCCGCGCAACCCGCCACGACACCCTCGAGGCGCTCACCGTGGATGTCGACCCCGCAGACACCGCCGCCCTGCGCCGCGACTGGGAGCGCCGGGATATCCCGGTGACACTGCGCGTGATCGAGTCTCCCTATCGCGAGATCACCCGTCCCATCGTCGACTACATCAAGCGCCTGCGACGCGATAGCCCGCGGGATCTCGTCACGGTCTACGTGCCGGAGTACGTGGTGGGTCACTGGTGGGAGCAACTGCTCCACAACCAGTCTGCGCTGAGGCTCAAGACCCGACTTCTCTTCGCCCCCGGGGTCATGGTCGTGAGCGTTCCCTGGCAGCTGGCGTCGTCCGAGGTTTCCGGCGACGCTGCTGACTGGCGACAGTCTTAAGCGACGTCCGCTGCTCGCAGCGACGGGCGCACGCCGACGTCACCGTCGAAGAAGGCCTCGTGCCATAGGGCGAGCATGAGCAGGACGAAGATCTTCCGCGACGCGTCGGCTTCGCCGCTCGCATGGCTGCGCGCCAGGCCCTCCACCACATCCATATCGAGGATCTCCGCCAGGAACGCGCTTCGGCGAATCGGCGCGAGGACGGCGTCGGGATCCTGAGCGAGCCAGTGGCGGAAGGGGGTGGGGAAGCCGAGCTTGGCCCGCTGCTCCGTGGCATGAGGGATTCGCCCCCGGAAGGCTCGTCGAAGCAGCCACTTCGTCGTGCCGTCGCGGTACTTCAGGTCGTCGGGGATGGTGGCGCTCACCTCCGCGACACGAGGGTCGAGGTAGGGCACGCGCAGTTCGAGCGAGTGAGCCATGGTCATGCGATCGGCCTTGGCGAGGATGTCGCCCCTCAGCCAGAAGTTCATATCGACGAGTTGCATGCGTCGCGACTCCGGTAGCGCGTCGAACCCGGGGTATTCGGCGGCGAGAACATCGGCAGGTCGCACGTGCCCTGCACGCGCGGGATCGCGGAGGAGCCGCCGCACCTCGTCAGGACGGAAGACGTAGGCATTGCCGATGTAGCGATCTGCGAAGGGCGTCGTGGCGCGCCGGAGGTAGTTGCGGCCGGGAAAGGCCCGGCGTGACCGACCGAGACGGCCCGCGAGGCGGCGCAGAGGCGCGGGCAGCCGGCGTACACGGTCAAGGTCGATGGGCTCCCGGTAGATGCGGTAGCCGCCGAAGAGCTCATCCGCGCCTTCACCCGAGAGCACCACGGTGACGTGCTCGCGCGCTGCCTGTGCGACGAAGTACAGGGACACCGCTGAGGGGTCCGCGACGGGCTCGTCGAAGTACCAAGCGATATCGGGGAGGACGCCGAGGTAGTCGGCGAGGTCGACATGGATCTCGTGATGGTCCGTGCCCAGGGAGTCCGCGACCTCGCGGGCCTCGGCATGCTCGCTCACCGCATCGAAGCCGACCGTGAAGGTCTTGACGGGGTCTAGCCCCTGTGCGCGGCGCTGCTCCTGGACCAGAGTCACCGTGATGGCGCTGTCCACCCCGCCGCTCAGGAAGGCGCCGACGGGCACGTCGGCGATGAGGTGGTGCTCGACGGAATCCTCGAGGACGCCGCGCACCTGGTCCTCCAGCAGAGCCGCGTCGGTGACCGGGCGCGCGAACTCGTAGCGCCAATAGCGCTGGGGTCGGAACTCCGGGTCCGCGAGGTCGACGACCGCGAAATGCCCGGGCTCGAGCCGGTGGATGCCACGGAAGAAGGTCTGGGGGAGCGGGTTGAACTGGAAGGACAGGTAGTTGACCACCGCGTCCATGTCGATCTCGGGTGTCACCTGAGTGTCGACAAGCAGGCACTTGATCTCGGAGGCGAAGGCCGTGACGCGCGCACCGTGATCGGTGTCGACCAGGCGGACGTAGAGGGGCTTGATGCCGAAGGGGTCTCGGGCGAGGATGAGGCGCTGGCGTGCGGCGTCGTAGATGCAGAAGCCGAACATGCCCCGCAAGCGACGTAGCATGCCGGGGAGATCCTCGCGGCCCATCTCCTCGTAGAGGCGCAGGATGGTGTCTGTGTCACTGCTGCTCCGGGGTGGGCGGCCCGCCTCGGCAAGCTCGGCATCGAGCTCGCGGTAGTTGTAGAGCTCGCCGTTGTAGACAATCCCCACGGTGCCGTCGTCACTCCACATGGGCTGGTGGCCACCGGCGATGTCGATGATGGACAGGCGCGTCATCCCGAAGGCGAATTCGGGGGCGACGAAGGATCCAGAGTCATCGGGGCCCCGGTGATGGATCACGTCGAGCATTGGCCCGATGAGCTGAGAGGTGCGCTCGGTGGGTCCCAGGACACCGGCGATACCGCACATGCGGCGTGGACCTCCTTCGCGCCCGCGCCATCCGGGCCCCGTCACGCTAACAGGTGCGGAGGGCCAATCCCGGTCTGTAAGGGGGAGGAAGGGGCTCGCGCGTCGCTGGGTAGTGTTGCCGTGGCGAGACCAACCGAGGGAGGGATGGGTCGTGGCAGCGAGTCGGAACAGCCTGGGAGCGCGCATGACGCTCACCGTCGGCGAGCGCGATTACGAGATCTTCAGGATCGATGCCGTGCCGGGGGCCGAATCCTTGCCCTTCACTCACCGGATCCTCTTGGAGAACCTCCTGCGCACGGAGGACGGCGCAAATGTCACCGAGGGTCAGATCCGCGCGCTCGGTTCTTGGCAGGCCGATGCCGAGCCGTCCGAGGAGATCCAGTTCACGCCCGCTCGCGTGATCATGCAGGACTTCACGGGAGTGCCCGTCGTGGTCGACCTCGCGACGATGCGCGAGGCGGTCGTCGACCTGGGCGGAGATCCCGCGCGGATTGAGCCGCTCGCCCCTGCTGAACTGGTCATCGACCACAGCGTCATCGCCGACTACTTCGCGCGGCCTGATGCCGCCGATCTCAATACTGCCCTGGAGTACGAGCGCAATCGTGAGCGCTATCAATTCCTTCGCTGGGGTCAGGGTGCCTTCGAGGAATTCAAGGTGGTGCCTCCCGGCACCGGGATCGTCCACCAGGTCAACATCGAGCACCTGGCCCGCGTGATCATGGCGCGCGACGGCCTTGCCTACCCCGACACCGTGGTCGGCACCGATAGCCACACCACGATGGTCAATGGCCTGGGGGTCCTCGGATGGGGCGTGGGCGGCATCGAGGCTGAAGCCGCGATGCTCGGTCAGCCCGTCTCGATGCTGATCCCGCGAGTCGTGGGCTTCAAGCTCACGGGTGAACTGCCGACGGGCGCCACCGCGACCGATCTCGTGCTCACGATCACGGAGTTGCTACGCAAGCACGGGGTCGTGGGCAAGTTCGTGGAGTTCTACGGCGAAGGGGTGGGGGCAGTGCCCCTGGCCGATCGGGCGACGATCGGCAACATGAGCCCGGAGTACGGCTCCACCGTCGCGATCTTCCCCATCGATGCGGCCACGATCGACTACCTCCGCCTGACGGGGCGCTCCGACGAGCAGATTGCACTGGTCGAGGCGTATGCCAAGGCGCAGGGGCTGTGGCACGACCCTGCACGAGAAGCGCGCTACTCCGAGTACGTCGAACTTGACCTCGGCACCGTCGTCCCGTCGCTCGCGGGCCCCAAGCGCCCCCAGGACCGAGTGTCCCTGAGCGACGCGAAGGCGTCGTTCGTGAGCGCTCTCGCCGACTACACCCGAGAGCCCGCCGCAGCGGTCGAGACGCAGATCGCTAGCGAGCCCGTCGAGATCGGCCACGGAGCAGTCGTCATCGCCGCCATTACCTCATGCACCAACACGTCGAATCCGTCCGTCATGATCGGCGCGGGATTGCTCGCGAAGAAGGCGGTCGAGCGTGGACTCGCGCGCAAGCCCTGGGTGAAGACCACCCTCGGCCCGGGCTCTCAGGTGGTCACGGACTATTACGACCGTGCAGGTCTCACCCCCTTCCTGGACAAGCTCGGCTTCGAGACGGTGGGCTATGGGTGCACCGTGTGCATCGGCAACTCAGGCCCCCTGATCCCCGAGGTGAGTGCAGCGGTCAATGAGGCTGATCTCGCGGTGGTCTCGGTCCTGAGCGGCAATCGCAACTTCGAGGGGCGCATCAACCCGGACGTCAAGATGAATTACCTTGCGTCTCCGCCCCTCGTGGTGGCCTATGCCATCGCGGGGACGATGGACATCGACTTCGCCACGGAGCCGCTCGGGCTCGACCAGGACGGCAAGCCGGTCTTCCTCGCGGATATCTGGCCCAGCCCCCGAGAGATCCACGAGGTCATCGACGCGAGCATCGACGAGGAGATGTTCGCGGCGCGGTACGCCGATGTCTTCCACGGCGACGCGCGCTGGCGCGGGCTTCCCACCCCCACGGGTGCTCGTTTCGACTGGGATCCCGAGAGCACGTACGTGCGCAAGGCTCCGTACTTCGACGGCATGCCGCGAGTGCCAGAGCCCCTGCACGACATCAACGGAGCCCGCGTCCTCCTCAAGCTGGGTGACTCCGTGACCACGGACCACATCAGCCCGGCGGGCAACATCAAGCCGGATAGTCCCGCGGGCCGCTATCTGGCAGACCATGGGGTCGCGAGGCCCGATTTCAACTCCTACGGGTCGCGGCGTGGCAACCACGAGGTCATGATCCGAGGCACCTTCGCCAACATTCGCCTGCGCAATCACATGCTGCACGATGTCGAAGGCGGCTTCACCGTGGACTTCACGACGCCCGACAACGACGTCGTGCCCGTCTACGACGCGGCGATGGCCTACGCCCGTCACCACACGCCCCTCGTCGTCCTCGCCGGCAAGGAATACGGCTCAGGTTCAAGCCGGGACTGGGCAGCGAAGGGCACGGCACTCCTCGGGGTCAAGGCTGTGATTGCCGAGTCCTACGAGCGCATCCATCGCTCCAACCTCATCGGGATGGGTGTGCTCCCGCTGCAGTTCCCCGACGGCATGAGCGCTGACTCCCTTGGGCTGCAGGGCGATGAGGTCTTCAGTATCCGGGGTATCACGGAGTTCAACGAGGGACGCATCCCGAGCGTGGTCGATGTCGAGGCAGTGGCGGCCGACGGACGCACAGTGGAGTTCAGCGCTCCAGTCCGAGTCGACACCCCGGGCGAGGCCGATTACTTCCGGCACGGCGGCATCCTGCAGTACGTCCTGCGGTCCCTCGTCTAGCGATGCGTCCGCCGGGATGGCCCGCGGAGGTTGCCGACCCTGAGGACGTCGCATTCCCGGACACCGCCGTGCGCTGGATGTGGGAGATCTCCAGCCTTGAGCGATCCCCGGCGTCGGTCTGGGCCCGGCACCCCAGGGCGCTCGCCTTTCGTGTGGCGTGTGACCTGGATGCGCGGATCGAGGGCGCGCGCCGCGCGTACTCCCACGTGCGCGTCGCCCTCGTCGATGCTGGGGTGGACCCCGAGGAGGCGCTCCGGGCGTTGGAATCCGAGGCGGCGGATCTGCAGCGGCTCCAGCGCGAAGTGACCTTGGTGGGCCAGGCCCTAGAGGGTCGTCGATGGCAGGCGCGCCTCTGACGTGTGGAGACGTCCCGCGGCGCTTAGACTGCGGGGGTTGAGGGCGCCTCGGTGGCGCACTGGCGAGAGGCGAGGGAAACATGGGTCTCCTTGAGGGCATCACCTCGCCCGATGACCTGCGCGACCTCCCTGACGATTGCCTGCCGGCCCTCGCCGACGAGATCCGGGCATTTCTCGTCCAGCAGGTGTCCGCCACCGGTGGCCACCTAGGCCCCAATCTCGGCGTCGTCGAGATCACGCTCGCCCTGCACCGTGTCTTCGACTCGCCGCGCGACGTCATCCTCTGGGACACCGGCCACCAGGCATACGTCCACAAGATGGTCACCGGACGCTGGCGCGAGTTCGACCGGTTGCGCAAGGAAGGCGGGCTCTCCGGTTATCCGTCGCGAGCCGAGTCCGAGCATGACGTGATCGAGAACTCCCATGCCTCCACAGCGCTGTCGTACGCGGACGGGATCGCCAAGGCCTTCGAGCTTCAGGGGGAGCTCACCGGGAGTGAGGCGCGCCACGTGATTGCCGTCGTCGGGGATGGCTCCCTCACAGGCGGGATGGCATGGGAGGCGCTCAACAACATTGCGGCGTCGGATCGGCCCCTGGTCATCCTGGTCAACGACAACGAGCGGTCCTACTCGCCCACGATCGGTGGTCTCGCGCACCATCTCGCGACGCTGCGCACCACGCAGGGGTATGAGCGGTTTCTTCAGTGGGGGCGACGCACCCTGCAGCGCACGCCCGTGGTCGGCGCACCCGTCTACGAGGCGCTCCACGGCATGAAGAAAGGCCTCAAGGACATCGTCGCGCCGCAGGGAATGTTCGAGGATCTGGGCCTGAAGTACGTCGGTCCCATCGACGGACATGACACCGTCGAGGTGGAGCATGCGCTGCGCCGCGCGCGCGACTTCCCCGGTCCTGTCGTCGTCCACGTCATCACCGAGAAGGGTCGCGGATACGCCCCCGCCGAGCAGGACGAGGCGGATCGCTTCCATGGCATCGGCGTCATCGATCCCGAGACGGGCCAGCCGCTGAAGGCGTCGGGTCAGACCTGGACCTCCGTCTTCGCGGATGAATTGGTCAGCCTCGGCCAGGAGGATGAGCGCGTCGTCGCGATCACCGCTGCGATGCTCGGCCCCACGGGGCTGGATCGCTTCGCAAAGCGCTTCCCGGAGCGCACCTTCGATGTCGGCATCGCGGAGCAGCACGCGGCGACCAGCGCCGCCGGTATGGCATACGCCGGTCTCCACCCCGTGGTGGCGGTCTACGCCACCTTCCTCAATCGCGCCATCGACCAGGTGCTCATGGACTGCGCCATGCATCGCGCCGGAGTGACCTTCGTGCTGGATCGGGCGGGCGTCACCGGCGACGACGGCGCCAGCCATAACGGCATTTGGGACATGTCGTTGCTAGGCGTCGTCCCGGGACTGCGACTCGCCGCTCCGCGTGATGCGGTGGCCTTGCGCGAGCAACTGCGCGAGGCCGTGGCCGTGACGGATGCGCCGACCGTGGTGCGCTTCCCCAAGGGAGCGGTCCCGGAGGAGATTCCGGCGCTGCGCCGCGTGGACGGCATCGACATCCTTCGCGAGTCCGATCAGTGCGATGTCCTCATCGTGGCCGTGGGTGCCTTCGCGACCCTGGGACTCGATGTCGCTGACGCACTCAGCGCCCAGGGGATCAGCGCCACGGTGGTGGATCCACGGTGGGCTCTGCCCTTGGCGTCCGGGCTCGCCGCGCTCGCAAGCGATGCCGATCTCGTCGTGGTCCTCGAGGACAACATCAGAGCCGGTGGCATCGGCACGAGCCTGCGCACGCTGCTCGAGGACGCCGGAGTTTCGACACCTGCCCTGACCTTCGGCATGCCCCCGGAATTCCCCGAGCACGGTCCGCGAGCAAAGGTCCTCTTGCGCGCTGGCCTCAGCGCGCAAGAGATCGCGCGCCGGGTCACCGAGAGGGTGGCCGCGCCGCTGCCTGATCTGTCCGACAGCATCGCCAACCTCCAGGACCCTCGAGGCTGATCACTCGTCGTCAGGTGGCGGTGCCGCCTCGACGAGGGCTGTCGCACACAGGTCGACCTGCCACGCACGAGCCCCTGAGCGGGTGAGTGCTGAGCCCACGGAATCGACCGTGACGGGCTCCGGCGGATCCCAGGCCCAACGACGTACCGCCTCCGGAGGAACGAGGTTCTCCAGCGGCATCGAGTGCGCTTCAGCGATATCTGCCAGGGCGGCGCGCACGCGCGCGAGCCGGTCGGCGGCCACCGGGTCACGATCCCGCCAGACCCGTGGTGGTGGGGGGCCGTCGCTGGCCAGGGCGGGGGCTGGCAGCGCGTCATCGGGGAGTGCCAGCGCCGCCGCTACCGCGCGCCACCACCGATCCAGGTGCTTGGCGCCGTGGCCCTTCCGGAACTCCGGGAGCGCCGCAAGGGCTTCGCGATCGCCGGGCTGCGCGGTGGCCGCTGCCACGATGGC
Organism: uncultured Actinomyces sp.; assembly: GCA_964560885.1. Taxonomy (GTDB): domain Bacteria; phylum Actinomycetota; class Actinomycetes; order S36-B12; family S36-B12; genus Mxb001. The sequence goes on from CAZLNF010000001.1 coordinate 9,959, forward strand.
CGTATCCGACAGCACACGTCCCGGGCTCACGTCGATACGCCGCGCCAGCTCATCCCGTGACTCCCACAGGGACCGGACGATCGCGAGGGGTCGTCGACCTCGCACCTTGTGCATGCCCGAGGTGCGCCGCCAAGGATCACGGCGCGGAGCCGCCGGGGGCTGATGGAGGACAGCGCTGAACTCCTCTTCTGCCCACGCGGACTTCCCTGAAGACACGAGGTCAGCCGACAGGATGTCGTGGAGATCCACGAGGACCTCGACATCTAGCGCGGCGTAGCGCAGCCAGTCATCGGGCAGGGGCCGGCGCGACCAGTCCGCGGCACCGTGTCCCTTGGCGAGGTGCATGCCGAGCTCACTCTCGACCAACGGACCCAGGCCGACACGGTCGCGACCCAACAGGCGTGCGGCAAGTTCGGTGTCGAAGATGCGCTCGGGGACCAGCCCGACATCGCGCATGCAGGGCAGGTCCTGTGATGCCGCATGAAGGATCCAGGTGGTGTCGCCAAGGCGCGCCGCCAGGTGACTGAGGTCGTCGAATGCTGTGGGATCGACGAGCCAGGTGCCGCCACCGCGGCGATAGAACTGGACCAGGTAGGCGCGTTGGCCGTACTTGAAGCCCGATGCCCGCTCGGCATCCACCGCGATGGGGCCGGAGCCCCGTGACAGCGCGTCGGCAGCGCGGTCGAGGTCGGCTGGCGTCGACACCACGGGGGGGATGCCCTCCAGGAGTTCGACGGAGGGAAGCTCGGGCGTCGTGTCGGGGTCGTCTGCGGAAGTCACGATGGCGGTCTCAGGCGCCCCGGCGCGGGGGTGCCAAGGCAGAAACCCCCGGCGGCAGGGGGAGCAGGCCGGCCGCCTGGGCCAGGGCTGCCGCCCACGCTTGCGCCTCGAGGCCCATGTCTTCGGGATCGCCCAGGGGTGTCCAGGAGGCCCGAATCTCTATGGACCCGGTCACGTCACGCTCACCGAGGGCGCCGAACGACTCGCTCATCACGCGGGTCACGGTGCCCCCCAGTGCCGTGCGGGGTCCACCCTCAGCCTCGAGGGCCTCGAGGAGCCAGGCCCAGGCGACACCGGTGAGCAGGGGGTCCGTGGCGAGGTCAGGCTCGAGGAGGGCACGCAGGAAGACCACGGCTCTGAAGGTCCCCTCCCAGGCGTCGACGCCGTCCGGGTCATGAAGGAGCACGAAGCGCCCGGAGGCCAATTCCTCATCGTCCTCGACGAAGTCGGCAGTGAGGGCCACGGCGTGCGGGGCCAGGCGCTGTGGGGCGGGCCCCTCGTCGATGGTGAGTTCAGGTCGGAACCGCACCGCGCGCAGGCTTGCGAGCGCCTGATCGAAGGTGTTGGCGCCCGTGCTCACCTTGGCAGGGTACGACGGGGTGGGAGCCAGCAGGCGCTCCCACGCCGCGCCGCCTCCGGGGTCCTAGGCCGTGTCGCGGGGGCCGTCGTCGAGCACGAGGCACACGCTGTTGATGCAGTAGCGCAGATCCGTCGGAGTGTCGTAGCCCTCGCCCTCGAAGACATGACCGAGGTGGCTGCCGCACGAGGCACAGCGCACTTCTGTCCGGAGCATGCCATGGGTGCGGTCCTCGATCTCGATCACGCGGTCGCCCGCGAGGGGAGTGAAGAACGACGGCCACCCGCAGTGGGAGTCGAACTTCGTGTCCGAGCGAAAGAGCTCAGCGCCACAGGCGCGGCACGCATATGTGCCCTGCGTCTTCGTCTCGACGTACTCCCCGCTCCAGGCGGGCTCGGTGCCGGCGCCCCGGAGCACGGCGTACTCGACCGGGGTGAGACGGCTTCGCCATTCCTCCTCGCTTCGGGCAGCGGGGTAGGGGGCACCGTCGGGGCGAGTGGGCTCTACAGTCGGCATGGCGCCAGATTAGGCGCGCAGGCAGGGGTCGGCTACCCAGGACCGAAGGGATGCACGATGAGCGACATGCTCGATATCCGCGGCTCTTGGTTGAGCAGCGAGGCGCTGGAGCAGGCCCGGGAGCGCTTGCCGATCGTCTACGTCGAGGCGGTCCCCGTGCGTGTGGACTCCTGGGGGTCGATCACGGCGGTGGGGCTGCTCCTGCGGGCCATGCCGGACGGATCCATCAGTCGCGCCCTGGTGTCGGGGCGTGTCCTCTACGGCGAACGTCTCCGCGAGGCGCTGCTGCGCAACATCGAGAAGGACCTGGGACCCATGGCCCTGCCCAGGCTGCCTCTGGATCCGGCGCCCTTCACCGTGGCCGAGTACTTCCCGGATCCGGCGGTCACGGGCTATCACGACCCACGCCAGCACGCCGTCAGCCTGGCCTATGTCGTGCCCTGCGACGGAGACTGCGCCCCTAGTCAGGAAGCCCTCGACCTCACCTGGATCGCGCCACAGGAGGCTGCCTCGAGGTCCTTCCAGGCGGAGATGACCGGGGGGCAGGGCCGGCTCGTGCGCCTCGCCCTGGCCTACGCCGGCCAACTCGACTGAGCTCAGGCTGACCCGAATTCAGGTGTCCGCCCGGCAGCCTTGGCGAGCAGGGCCTCGGCGAGATCCGGTCCACGGAAGGACGCGCGCATCAGGCTGAGGCTCTGTGCGATGCTCTCGTCGCGTGTTTCTAGTTCTGCCGACGAGAGCTGCTGCTTGATCGTCGCCAGGGATCGAGGCGAGCAGTTCGCCGCGACATCGCGCGCCCAGGACATGGCTGCCTCGACGACATCGTCGTGGACTCCCTGCACGAGACCGATGCGCTCGGCTTCAGTGGCGTCGATAGAGCGCCCGCTCAGGAGGATCTCGGCGGCGCGCTGACGTCCGATCATGCGCGGGAGGAGCCAGGCGACGCCATATTCCGCGACGAGTCCGAGTCGGCTGAACGCCGAGATGAAGCGTGCGCTGGGCGAGGCGAAGCAGACGTCGCCGGTGAGAGCAATGACGAAGCCCAGGCCTGCGGCGGGGCCGTTGACAGCCATGACGACGGGGATGCTGACATCGAGAGCGCCTGTGGGGAGGTTCTCGGGTCTCGTCTCTGACACGAATCCCTCGAGTGCTTCGGGTCCCATGGCCAGGACGGACAGGTCGGCGCCCGAGCAGAAGCCTCGACCTGCGCCCGTGACGACGGCGACGCGCACGTCGGGGTGAGCGTCGGCCTCGCGCAGGGCGCGCGCATAGGCCGGGCCCATCTCGGCATTGAGGGCATTGAGTCGGTCAGGACGGTTGAGGGTGATCAGCGCGACTCGGTCGCGCACCTCCACGAGCACGGGTGCATCGGACATGTCCTCACCCTGCCAGGTTCCGACGGGCGGCGCAGCAGGGTGTGACCGGTGCAGGGATCAGGCGGGTCGCCTGGCGAGGATGGCGTCCATCGCATCGGCGACGGTGATCGACCAGCGCGGATCGGGAAGCCAGCCACCTTCGCCGCGGATAGCCGACGAGACGGCCTCGATCATCAGCCGATACGGGTCGACCGGCGCGAAGTGCTCGACCCGCTCCCCATCGCGGTCCAGGACCCGCAAGGCACTTGGTCGCATCCACGAGGTGTAGGCGTCACTGCCGGTGAACTCAATGACGCCGTGCTCGCCGTGGATCACAAGGCTCTCGAACGCTGTCTCGATGAAGCTCGCGCGCACGTGCACGGCGATGCCGTCGAGGTGCAGCGACGCATCCGTGGTGAGGTCCACGCCGAGGCCTCCGCTGACGATGTCCACCGCGTCGACGGAGACGCCGCCTGCGCGAGTCGCCCAGGTCGCCCCGGTGAGGGGGTAGCAGCCGACATCGAGCAAGGCGCCACCTCCACGCTGCGGATCGAGGCGGTAGTTGCCCTCGTCAACCCCGTCGAAGACGAAGGCCCCGCTCACGCTCGTGACCGGGCCGAGGGCGTCACTAGCCAGCAAGGCGGCAGCACGCGCCGTCCTCGGATGCCACAGGTTCCAGGTCGCCTCCACCAGCAGGCATCCTGTGGCTTCCGCAGCGGCCCGCATGCGACGAGCCTCGTCGGCGTTGCGGCCCAGCGGCTTCTCGCACAGCACGGCCTTGCCTGCGGCAAGGGCACGCTCAGCCCAGGGCAGGTGTCCGTCGTTGGAGAGGGCGATGTAGACGGCATCAACCTGCGGGTCGTCGATGACGGCGGCGTAGTCGTCGTAAGCCGCGCGGTGGGGACTGAGGGCGTTGGCTCGCGCTCGGTCACGGGCGGCGACGACATCGAGGCGTGCGCCGTGAGCGCTGTGCATGGCGGGTGCGATCGCACGGCGTGAGATCCAGCCTGCACCGAGCAGGCCCCACCGGGTCGGCATCATGAGGGCTTCACGGGGACCCCGCCCATACGCGCGGATTCCTCTGCGGCTTCGAGCATCGAGATCACCCTGCGGGACTGCTCACCCCGCACGCGCGGGGCGAAGCCGTACTGCAACCACAGGGAGAGATCTGCGTGGAAGGGGTGCGGCTCCGCGGCCCGGAAGGCAAGGTCGGTGACGTCGCCGGTGGGCGAGTGCATCCTGACTCGAGGTGGGGCATCGGCGGGCGCCAGCATGTCCTCGTCCAACGTCCCAATGGCGTTGCGAGACACCACGGATGTGTGCCGCCACTCGCCTGTGAGCGCGCCTCGCGTGCCGAGCACGTACCACCGCGGCTTCAGCGCCGCGGCAAGGTCGGAGTAGACGAAGGTCGCCTCTCTGCCGCCGCTGAAGTGAAGGGTCATGCGTGAATGGTCGGCATTGGTCACGTCATGCCACACACGCTTGTGATTCACGGCGGTGACGGATTCGACCTCTCCGGGGAGGAGGTCGAGGACTTGGTCGATGACATGCGAGCCCCAGTCGAAGAGCGCACCACCCGATACGGAAGCGTCGGAGTGCCAGTAGTTGCAGGGGTGTCCGTAGCCGCCGATGAATGTCTCGACGTGGAAGACCTCGCCGATACGCCCCTCGCGTACGGCCTCGCCAATCAGTGCGAAGTCGGGATCGAAGCGGCGGTTTTGAAAGACGGACAGTGCAAGCCCCGCACTGCGCGCGCGTTCGATCAGCGCATCGCACTCCCGGGCGGTGAGCGCCATGGGCTTCTCGAGCACGACGTGCTTGCCGTGCTCGAGGGCCGCCATCGCCCAGGCTGCATGACTGTCGGGCGGGGTGGAGACGACGACGATGTCGACGTCGGGGTCCGCGAGCAGCGTGTCCGCATCGGCATGGATGCGCGCATCGGGATCGGCCTCGAGGGCCTGTGCGGCACGCGCTGGGTCGCGATCGCAGACGGCCACGAGATGGAGTCCGGCGGTCTCACGCACGGCGCGGGCATGTGCAGCCCCGATGGCGCCGAAACCGAGGAGTCCCACTCCGCGAGACCGGGTCTCCACGCTCGAGCTCAGCGCGGCTGCGGAGAGGAGTTCGAGGAATCCTGGATTCGTCCAGGCGGGTGAGTCCTCGGACAGGGCCACCACGATGCTGCCGTCGGGACCCCGACTGATGAGACCGTGTTCCTCGAGCCCCTGGGCAAATGTGGCGAGCGCACCCTCTGCCGGGACACCGGGGACAGGGTCACCGGTCACCAGGACGTCTCCGCGAGGCCAGCTCGCGAAGCGGGGTCGGACGCGCACCTCGTGTCGGGGCAGGGGTGGTCCGGGCGGTGTCCCGAAGCTGATGCGCGAGGGCCGGGCCCCGGCTGGCCAGGGCAGATCGTCCGCAACGGGCATGCGCCACACCCTAGGGGACTCGCGGGAATGCCGCCGGTCCTTGATGGGGCATCCCTGCGGCCCTAGCCTCTTGTTCGTGATGTTCCTCATGTTCGTGGTCTGGCTCGTGGTCTTCATCGGGATCTTCCGAGGCTGGCGATGGATCCCCCTGCTCGCGCTCGCCAACCTGGGCTACACCCTCCTGGTCCTGCGCATCCACATGACCGACCCGATCCCGCTCAACTTCTAGGGGCAGACGTGACGACATCGACGGCGACCTCATCCGCCTCACGCTGGAGCATGGCGCCTGACCGGGCGGTCCTGCTCTCGCGACTGATCAACATCGTGGCGCTCCTTGGCCTCATCGGAGTGCTCGCGGGTTCCCTGCACCTTCAGTTCGGAGTGGGCGAGCAGCCCTGTCCGCTCTGCATCGTGCAGCGCTCCGGGATGATCGGCCTCGCCGTCGGCCCCATCATGAACCTGCTGTGGGGCATGAATCCACGTCATTATGCGCTGAGCATCCTCGCCGCTGTGGTCGGAGCCGCGGGCTCAACCCGGCAGATTCTCCTCCACATCGCGGACCCGAACGACCCCGGATACGGCCCCGAGGTCTTCGGATGGCACCTCTACACCTGGGCGTTGGTGACCTTCATCGTGGCCATCGTGGGCTGCGCCCTGCTCATCATGTGGCAGACGCCGTTCACAGCCGGTGATCGTGGCGTACTGAAGGACCCGGCTGCGGGCGCTCTGCGGCCGTGGATGGCGGGCGTAGTCATGTGGCTCGCACTGATGGTGGTCATTTGGGTGACCTTCGATCTCATCGTGGTGGGCCTGTCGGTCATCCCCGAGTGCGGTCTGGGTCCCTGTCCTGACGATCCGCCCAACACGCAGCCCCTCGGCGAGGCCACGGGCTGGATCGCTGTCCTAGCCGTGGGGGCGGTCGCAGCAGTCGTGGCGCTCATCCTCGAACGCCGTTGGCGTTCACGTGAGTCGACCGGTGACTGACCTGACGGGTGGATAGCCCGGCGGTTGCTACGCGCCGCGGCGGCTGTCGCCGTGGTCGCGCAAGGGATCGATCCCCGCGATGTGCTGGCCCAGGCGCAGCACCTGCTCGTCGGTCAGGTCATCGATATCCGCTCGCACGTCCGCGAGGATGCGCCCGGCCACGTCACGGCGATGCTTCTCCATGTAGGTGACCAGGTGGTGGCTCGCATTGGCCTTACCCGTGCCGTGTCCGAGCAGGATGATCCCTGATGCGGGGACGAGTGCCTCGGTGAGAAGAGACCAGTAGGCGTCGCTGTCATCGAGGTACTTGCCATCGACATTGCCGTGATGGTGGTAGACGTTGTGGAAGCGCTTACGCGGGTCCTCGGCTGAGACGTGCTCAGGGGAGGAGTGGTCCGGGGAGTCCAGGGCGTAGATGCGCGTGCTGTGGAAGTCCACGGCCGCGATGGCGATGCGCCCCGTCAGGTCGATGGCATCGGTGACGTCGTGCATGTCAGACCTCCTCTCCGGCCTTCTTGGGATCGAAACCCGCGTTGCGCAGCATGCGACGAAGGTCGACCACCATCTGGGTGTCGATGTCCTTATCGCGAGGGCGCTCGAAGATCTCTGTCTCGGGGCCCAGGGTCACCTTGAACTTCCCGTCGTGACGTTCTTCGACGTCGCCGACATGCTCGAGAAGGGAGATCGTGTCCGCCCAACGGATGTTATGACTCGTCGGGTGGCTGAAGATCGCCGTGAGCGTGTTGAGATGGTGGTTGTTGAGGTGAATGGGCTCATCACCCGTGCCGTGTGCCATGCGCCCAGCCTGCCAGACCCCTGTCGAGGCAAGATCCACGGGTCCTAGCCTGTGCCCATGACCCGTCGCATCCTCGTCACCGGCGGCTCCCGCGGCATCGGTGCAGCGATCGCACGGCGCTTTGCTGCTGATGGCTATCGCGTCGCCCTGCACTTCCATGCGAGCCCCGACGCGGCCGCCGAGGTCCTGGCCAGCCTGCCGGGCACAGGACATGTCGCGGTACGCGCGGACCTCCGGGATCCGGAGGCCATCTCGCGCATGGTCGAGGAGGCGGCCGCAGCGCTCGGCGGGATCGATGTCCTGGTCAACAACGCGGGGGTCTTCTTCGCCCATCCCATCGACGAGGTCGACTTCGCCACCTGGCTCGAGGCGTGGCGCCAGACGCTCGACATCAATCTGCTGGCGCCCGCGCTGGTGTCCTGGCATGCCGTGCGCCACATGGGACCGGGTGGGCGCATCATCAACGTGGGGTCACGCGGTGCCTTTCGGGGCGAGCCGCAGAGCCCCGCCTACGGGGCGAGCAAGGCCGGTGTCGCAGCCCTGGGCCAATCCCTCGCCAAGTACCTGGGCGCCCGGGGAATCGCCGTGACCACGGTGGCCCCGGGGTTCGTCGCCACCGACATGGCGACCGAGGCCATGGAGGGCGAGGGTGGTGTCGTCAGGAGGAGCGAGAGCCCCTTCGGCAGGATCGCCGAGCCCGACGAGATCGCTGCGGCCATTGCCTTCCTCGCGTCTCCCGAAGCCGAATGGGTGAGCGGCGGGATCCTCGACCTCAACGGGGCGTCTTACCTGCGCATGTGAGCGGGCATGCCGTCAGTCATCAAGTAGGAAGTCGCGCAGCATGCGGGTGAACTCCTCCGCATGCTCGATCTGGGTCCAGTGACCGCAGTTGCCGAAGACGTGGAGCTGGGCGTTCGGAATGAGATCGAGGAGCCGGAGGGACGTGGCGAGTGGGATGACGCGGTCCTCTCGTCCATGGAAGATGATCGTGGGCGCCTCAATGGAGGACACGTCGTCCTCCGAGTGGGCGAGGGCCTGCACCCAGCGTTGACGCGGAGCCGGGAACATCGCGGCGTAGGCCTCCTGCACGCCTGGCCTGATACTTGCCTGGTAGCGCAGCTCCGCGAGCTCGTCCAGTCCGGGTGCGGGCGCGGCCGTGAAGATCCGCAGGAGAGCGGCCATCGACTCGACACTGGGCTCATAGCCCCAGACCGCATCGAGGCCGGGAGTGATGGGGAAGTCGAGCCCGACGGCGCCCATGAGTCCGAGTCGGCGGACACGCTCCGGGTGCCGGATGGCCAGGGCAAGGGCGAGTGATCCCCCGAAGGAGTTGCCGACGACGTGCGCACGCTCGATCCCCAGGGCATCAAGGACTCCGAGCATGTGCTCTACCCAGGCATCGAGGTGATAGGCCTCGGCGCTCCGATCGGTGAATCCGAATCCGACGACATCGGGGGCGACCACGCGGAATGAAGGGGCAAGTGCCGGGATCGTGAGTCGCCAATTGGCCCAGGCACTCACTCCGGGCCCGGACCCGTGGATGAGCAGGACCGTGCCGTTGCCTGGATCGGTGACGGTGTCGTGGACGTTGGTGGCGATGCCTGCGGCGATGACGGTCTCGCCGATCTCGGGGTTGGGGGTCACGGCGCTGCTTCCTCACGTGGACCGTGCGCGAGGGTGGACTTCGACAGTTTCTCGCCTGAGGCATCGATCACGAGTTCATGGTGCACGTAGGTGGCCCGGGCCACGCCCTCAGCCCCGAGCCAGGGAGCGAGGTGGATTTGCGTGGCGCTGGAGGGCAGCAGGTCTCGTCCCCGCACGATGTGGGTGACGCCCAGATCACGGTCGTCGATCACCGACACGAGTTGGTACGCCGGTAGGTCGTCGCGCCGCCAGACGATGAAGTCACCCATCTCGGTGTCGAGCGAAACCCGTTCGGCCCCGACGGCCACCACGGTGCCGGGCTCCACGGCCACGCGCAGCGCGGTGCGACCCGGTTCGAGCGGGAGCTCTCGCTCCCGGCACGCGGCCGCGCACCCTCCTGAAGCGGGGCCGGGTTGCACGGCTCGCGAGCATGCGCAGGCGTAGGCAGGCAAGCCCTGTGCCAGAGCACGCTGGAGCTCCACGCGATAGATCTCCGTCCTGGCACGCTGGGACCAGTGCGCCTCGAAATCCTCCACATCGCGCGGCCCCACCGTCCACGCGATGCCCATGTCGCGAAGGCTCGCGAAGATGTCCTCGGCGTACTCCCTGCGATATCGCGACGCGTCGACGTCATCGATGCGCAGGGCGAGCTCTGCTCCGATGTCGGCCGCGAGGTCCGCGGTGCGCCGGAAGTTGAGTCGATTGCCCTCGTGCAGGAATCCACTGGGGGTGGGAGCGATCCTGGTCAGCGGCGCGCGCCTCAGTGCCGGCATGGCTCCATCATGCCGCGCCGCTAGGCACCTCCGAAGAGGTTACGGATCGGGTCGATGGCGAAGTAGACGAGGAAGGCACCGGACACGATCCACATGAGCCAGTTCACGTCGCGTGCCTTGCCCGTGGCGATCTTGATGATGCAGTAACTGACAAAACCCGCCCCGATGCCGTTGACCAGGGAGTAGGTGAAGGGCATCAGGACGATGGTGAGAAACGCCGGAATCCCGATCGTCAAGTCCGTGAAGTCAATGTGTCGGATCTGGCTCATCATGAGGAATCCCACGACCACGAGCGCAGGAGCCGCCGCCTCGTAGGGAATGACCGTGACAATCGGCGAGATGAGCATGGCCACGAGGAAGAGCGCTCCGGTGACCAGAGAGGCGATACCGGTGCGCGCACCGTCGCCGATTCCGGAGGCGGACTCGATGTAGGAGGTGTTGCTGGAGGCGGATGCAGCACCACCCGCTGCGGCCGCGATCGAGTCGACCACCAGGATGCTCTGGAAGTGGGGGATCTCTCCCTTGTCATCGAGCAGGTTGGCCTCGGTAGCGAGACCGAAGGCGGTGCCCATCGTGTCGAAGAAGTCGCTCAGGAGCAGCGCGAAGATCGCGAGAAGGGCGGCGACGACGCCGATCGCCTGGAACGAGCCGAAGAGGTTGAACTGCCCGAGGAGTCCCAGATCGGGAGTGGAGATCCACGTGCTGGGCACGGCGGGCACATTGAGTCCCCAGCCTGTGGGGTTCGCCACCGCACCGTCGGGACCGGTCTTGGGCCCGACTTTGAAGACCGTCTCGATGATGATGGCGATCACCGTGGTCGCGAGGATGCCGATGAGGATTGCTCCGCGCACCTTGCGCACCATGAGGATGATCGTGATGACGAGGCCGAGCACGAAGGTCAGGATCGGCCAGCCCCTGAGTTCACCGAAGACGCCGAAGGAGAGCAGGGGCACTCCCGGCCGGACGATGCCGGCATCGACCAGGCCGATGAGCGTGATGAAGAGTCCGATGCCGACGCCGATGGCGTACTTGAGCTGCTCGGGCACCGCCTTGAAGACGGCAGCACGGAATCCTGTGAGGACGAGGAGCAGGATGAGGACGCCCTCGAGGACGACGATCCCCATCGCATCCGCCCAGGTCATCTGAGGAGCCAGAGTGAAAGCGACCACGGGAATCAGTCCGAGACCTGCGGCGATGGCGATAGGGAAGCGCCCGAAGATTCCCATGAGAATCGTCATGACCCCGGCGACGAGAGCCACGGACGCCGACACCATGGTGATGGCCTTGAGGGCATCCTCGGTGCCGCCGACGTAAAGGCCGTTCACGTCCTTGGCCGTGCCGAGGATGAGGGGGGCCAGGACCACGATGTAGGCCATCGTGAAGAACGTGACGAAGCCACCGCGGATCTCGCGACCGTAGGTGGACCCGCGTGCGGTGAGGGAAAACCAGCGGTCGATGGACGAGACCGGACGCTGCGTGGGGGGAGCGGACAAGGAAACCTCCGAGAGCACGACGACGGAGGCTTGCCGGTCAGGGGAAGGCGCCGCAGGAGCGACGCTGCACGACGAGCCGGGACGGAGGCTAGCCGCTAGTGGGGCGATCCGTGTGGGAATCGGCACAAGTGCCGGCTATGGCTGGGTGGCACCTTCTGCATTGCGTGCTGCACGGCGGCGAATCACGAAGAAGAGCATCGCTGACAGGCTGGTGACGATCCCGGCGACGAGGCCCTGTGCCCTGTAAGCGTCGACATAGGCGACCTGCTCGGCCTCGGCGATCTCGTTGACCTCATCGAGGGGGATGCCGTACTGGTCGGAGACATCCTGCGGGTCCGCGCCGTAGAGGAGATCCCATCCCGCGTTGCTCACCTGCGCGGGAGGGAGTCCCGCAGCATCGAGCTGCGTATTGAGAGAGGCGAATCCCACGGTGGTGGTCACGAAGGTCATCACCGTGATCCCCAAAGCGATACCGATGTTGCCGGCCGCGCTCCGGTAGGCGGATGTGTCCCCCTCGTCGCCCTTGCGTGACAGGTCCATGACCGCGTTGGTCATGGTGATCACAGCCCCGAGCGATGCGAAACCGTAGAGCGATACGACGATGACCGGGAAGACGACCGGGGTGCCGAACTGAAGGGCGGTGGAGAGGAAGAGGGTGAGTGCCATGAGGCCGAGAGTCACGGTCCCCGTGTACGTGATGCCCTTGCGCTGCAGGACGCGCCGCACGACCACCGCGCTGACGATGCCGGCTACCTGAGCGGGGGCCATGAGAACGGCTGCACCGAGAGCCGAATACCCGTAGACGACCTGGAAGAGCGTTGTTGAGTAGTAGAAGAGATTGACGAAACCCATGAGGACCACCACGAGAAGCAGCAGCAGGAGGCCGCCGTGCTTGAGGGGTCCGAGCGAGAGCGTTGGGTTCGGCAGGCGCCGGTAGAGGATGACGAGAGTCACGATGGCGCCCGCAGTCACCGAGAGCTCGACCAGGAACTGTGCCGTGACGCCATCCTGCCGCACGGTCCCGAAGAGCTGCACGAACATCGCCAGGGCAAGTCCGGCGAGCGCCGGCGTCAGCATCTCGCCTCGTGCGCGCTCGCGAGGCACGTCCCGCGGGAACAGGCGCCGCGCTGCGAAGAACGCTGCGACGCCGCCGAGGATCCAGAGGGCGGAGACAAGACGCCAACCGAGGCCGGAGACCAGGACGCCTGCGAGCACGGGTATGACCAGGTAGGCCATCGGCTGCACAGCGGAAACGGCAGAGAACGCGGTCGCACGGCCCGAACGGTCTCGGATGGAGACCGTGACGTAGGCGATGCCGACGACCGCGATGGTCGCCTTGGCGACGTTAGCGAGCAGCAAGCCCGCGCTCGCTACGGCGATATCGGGGGACAAGGTGACAATGAGCGAACCGATCGTGAACGCCACCGCGGACGCCACCAGGACGCGACGCTCACCGAGCCGCTCGCCAAGAACGCCGGCGAGGAACACGACAAGCAGGGAGCCGATACTCGATATCTGCCGCATGAGAGCCGATTGCTCGTCGGTGGCGCCGAGGTCGCTCACCATGTCGTTGAGCATGTAGTTGAAGCTGGCGCCAAGGGTCAGTATGCCGATGAGAACGATCGACGCTCCGAGCACAATCCGCCGTTGCTCGTCCGTCAAGGTGTCCAGTTTGGTTGATCGGCCGCGCACGGTCCCAGCGTAGGGAGACGGTGAGGGCGAGGCGTTGGTGGCCGCTGAAGGCGTCACCGCGGCGGCATGTGTGCCGCACGGGTACCTCTGAGTGTCCGAGGGGGGACTTGAACCCCCATGCCCTTTTGGGGCACTAGCACCTCAAGCTAGCGCGTCTGCCAATTCCGCCACCCGGACGTGGTGGGTGATCAGATCATGTGGGGACACGACCGGATCGCCGACGGCGAGGATAACAACAGGCCAAGTCCGGCCTTCACCTGCCTCCACGGTGCAGGATGGGGCCGTGGACACAGAGGCGGCCGGCGCTAGCCCGGAGGCGGTCGCCGCCCAGGCGGAGGTCATCGACATCCTGCGGGACCTGATCCGGATCGACACGACCAACGATGGCACCGATGCGGGACCCGGCGAGGCTGCCGCCGCCGAGTACGTCGAATCGGCCCTGCGCGAGGCGGGCCTCGAGGTGGAGCGCTTCAGCACGACGTCATCGCGTCGGCAGGGCGTGGTCGCGCGGCTCCCGGGCACGGACTCTTCGCGGCCCCGCCTGCTGCTGCACGGCCACCTCGATGTCGTGCCGGCACGAGCCTCCGACTGGTCCGTGCCACCCTTCGCGGCCGAAGTGCACGACGGGATGGTGTGGGGCCGCGGCGCCGTCGACATGAAGGACATGGACGCCATGCTCATCGCGTTGGCACGCTCCTGGAGCCGCTCAGGCATGCGCGCCGCCCGCGACCTGGTCTTCCTCTTCATCCCGGACGAGGAGGCAGGTGGTCAGCATGGATCTCACTGGATCGTCGATCACCGGCCCGACATCCTCGAGGGTGTCAGCGAGGGCGTGAGCGAGGTCGGCGGCTTCTCCCTCACCCTGCCCGACGACCGTCGGCTCTACCTGATCCAGACAGCCGAGAAGGGCATCGCCTGGATGCGCCTGGTCGCGGAGGGCAGGGCCGGACATGGGTCGGCACTCACGGATGACAACGCAGTGACAGAGGTGGCGGCGGCGGTCACGCGCGTCGGGCAGCACCGATGGCCGGTGCACCTCTCCCCAACAGCGCGGCACATGGTGGACGCCATCAGCGAGGCGTACGGGCTTGACCTGGACCTGCATGACCCCGTGGAGCTTGCGCGCCAGCTCGGGCCCGTTGCCCGCTTCATCGGCGCGGGCACCCGCAACACCACGAACCCGACGATGCTCGACGCGGGCTACAAGGCCAACGTCATCCCCGGGGAAGCCTCGGCCGTCGTCGACGGTCGCTACGTGCCGGGCGATGAGGATTACTTCTTCGCCGAGGTGGATCGCCTCCTCGGTCCGACCGTGCGCCGGGAATTCATCAACCACGATGTGGCGCTCGAGTCCGACTACGACGTCCCGCTTGTGGATGCCATGAGGGCCGCGATCGAGGCAGAGGATCCGGGCTCCGCGGTCGCGCCCTATCTGCTCTCCGCCGGGACCGACGCCAAGGCCTTCTCCCGACTGGGTGTCGAGGGTTACGGCTTCTCCCCGTTGCGCCTGCCGCCCGATCTCGACTTCACGGCACTCTTCCACGGCGTAGACGAGCGGGTCCCCGTGGACTCCGTGACCTTCGGTGTGCGCGCCCTCGATCGATTCCTGCGCCTGGCCTAGCTTCAGGCGGTCCGCTGTACGTGCATCACCCTGCGGCGTAGCCACACGCGACGCCGGCCATCCGGATAGACGCGCAGCCGCGCGAGCTCCCAGTGGCCGTACTCGGCGTACTCGGTGAGCATGCTGCGCGCGACGTCGCGCGAGGTCTCTCGAGGCATCGCGAACTCGCGGTACTCGTAGGTGCCTCGTCCAAGGGAGCCACCGTGCTTGGGCGTCATCGCTGACCTCCTCCTCAGGGGGAGTCCGATCCGTGCAGACCATCATGACCGACCTGGGCTGCCTGCACGGCGACTTCATCCAGGGCATGGCGGATTTCGTCAGGCATCGCGACATCCGCACCGGCCAGGGCCGCGCGCCATTGGTGGACTGTCCGCGCACCGACCAGGGTCGCGGCAACTCCGGGCCGATCCCGGATCCATGCGAGTGCGAGGGCCCCCGGTGAGGTGCCGAGGCCTTCAGCAGCGGCGCAGAGACCATCGACCACAGGACGAGCCCACGCGGCGCGATACAGATGCAGGCGTGCCGCGTGACGCTCACCGGCACCGCGCGAATCCGGGGGAGTGGCGTGGCGGTACTTGCCCGTGAGCACACCGCCTGCCAGAGGCCATGCGGCGAGGACACCTGCCCCCACAGCACGCGCGACATCGGCCGTCTCAGCGCCCTGGACGGCATCGAGGAGCGAGTAGGGCGTGGTCACCGCCGCGAGTGCCGGGCGATCGGGATGCATCGCGAGGCCCCCGCCGATCAGGGCGGCCTGCCATGCGGAGGTCGGGCACATGCCGACGTAGCGCGCACGACCCGTCGCGACAGCCGCTGCGAGTGCCGAGACAAGTTCCGGCCACGGGAGAGCGGGGTCCCAGGCATCGACGGTCCAGAGGTCGGCATGGCCGATGCCGAGCGCGGAGATCACGTCGTCCAGATCGGCGAGGAGGTCGCGCTGGCTGCCCGTCATGGGGATGCGCACCGCGACGAAGGCCTCCCGGCGCATCCCGGCGTCCGCGAGGGCGTCGCGGGCGAACGCGCTGCCCGTGGCCTCCGACGAGACATCGATGAGGTTGCCCCCGGCCTCGAGAAGCATGCGCACCTGCTCGCGGGCCTCAGCGTGGTCAGTGCCACGGCCCCAGGTGGAGGTGCCCAGGCCGACCACGCCGACGCTTCCGCCGGTCGCTCCGAGTCTGCGACGCTCCACGTGGGCAACCTAGCCACGTACGGGGGCAGATAGGCTCGCCCGACACGCGCGGAGGCCACCGGGTCGCGGATGGCGCGTACAGGATTCGGGAGGGCACATGCGCCTCGGACTCAACCTCGGCTACTGGGGCGCGGGCAATGACGCCGACAACCTCGCCCTCGCGCGTGAAGCGGATCGCTGCGGCTACGCGGTGACCTGGGCCGCAGAGGCCTATGGATCGGACGCCGCCACGGTGCTGGCCTGGGTGGCCGCACAGACCGAGCGCATCGACGTGGGATCGGCGATCTTCCAGATCCCCGGCCGCACCCCGGCCAACACCGCCATGACTGCCGCCACCCTGGACACTCTTTCCGGCGGTCGATTCCGCCTGGGTCTGGGGGTCTCGGGGCCGCAGGTGTCCGAGGGCTGGCACGGAGTCCGCTTCGACAAGCCCCTCGCTCGCACTCGCGAGTACGTCGCCATCGTCCGCAAGGCGCTGGCGCGCGAGCGCCTCACCTTCGATGGCGAGTTCTTCACGCTGCCCCTGCCCGACGGGCCCGGCAAGGCACTCACGTTGACGGTCCATCCCGTCCGTGAGCGCATTCCCATCTATCTCGCTGCGGTCGGCCCTCGCAATCTCGAGCTCGCGGGGGAGATCGCCGATGGATGGTTGGCGATCTTCTTCGATCCTGACAATGCGGACGAGAACCTTGATCACATCCGCGCGGGCCGCGAGAAGGCGGGCCTCAGCATGGACGGCTTCGATGTCGTCCCCACAGTGCCGGTCATCATCGGCGATGACATTGAAGCCTGTGCCGAGCCCGTGCGCGCCTATTGCGCGCTCTACATCGGGGGCATGGGTTCGCGGGAGAAGAACTTCTATAACGCACTCGCCGTGCGCATGGGATTCGGCGACGCCGCGGCGCAGATTCAAGATCTCTACCTAGCCCGGGACTACGCCGGCGCCGCAGCAGCCGTGCCCCTGGAGTTCATCCAGCGGACATCGCTCATCGGCCCGCCCGACGTGATCGTCGAGCGGCTTAAGTCCTACGCGGCGGCGGGCGTGACGACGCTGTCCATCGCCAGCTACTCGGGGACCCTCGACGACCGTCTCGAGACCGTGCGCACCATGCCGCAGCTCCTTGCTCAGGCCGGACTCGCGGAGGCCTAGCAGCGATGCGATCAACGACGTCGTCGCGGCGAGCGTCATGACGTGGTTCGAGGCGGTCGTGCTCGGGGTCATCCAGGGGCTCACGGAGTTCCTGCCCATCTCCTCGAGCGCCCACATCCTGGTCCTGTCGCGGATCTTCGGCTGGGGAGATCCCGGGGCCGCCTTCACCGCCGTCACCCAGATCGGCACGGAGGCGGCCGTGCTCATCTACTTCCGCCATGACATTGCCCGCATCCTGAGGGCCTGGTGGCGCAGCCTCTTCCACTCCGAGGCGCGCGGCAATGTGGATGCACGACTGGGGTGGTACGTCATCCTGGGGACCATCCCCATCGTGGTCCTCGGACTCACCTTCACCGAGCAGATCGAGACGGTGGCCCGCAATCTGTGGATCACCGCTGTCATGCTGGCGGTGTTCGGAATCCTGCTGGGCCTCGCCGATCGCTTTGGCCGCAAGGAGCGGGAGATCAGCGACATGCGCACGCGCGATGCCATCGGCCTGGGCCTGGCACAGGCGCTCGCGCTCATTCCCGGCGTATCTCGGTCGGGAGCGACGATCACGATGGGGCTCACCCTCGGGTACACCCGCGAGGCCGCCACCCGGTACGCCTTCCTCCTGGCGATCCCGGCCGTGCTGGGTTCCGGCTTCTATGAAGCGACGCGCATCGGCGACGACCCCCAGGTCGCGTGGGGACAGACCATCGTCGCGACCGTCATCGCCTTCGGCGTCGGCTATGCCGTCATCGCGTGGTTGCTGCGCTACCTGCGGACCGGCTCCTATCTGCCCTTCGTGGCCTACCGACTCGCACTGGCCGCGCTCATCGTGGCCCTGCTCGTCACGGGCACGATCACGGCCACCTGAGCATCACAGCCAGCCCGACTTCTTGAAGCCGCGGTAGAGGAGTAGGCAGATGATGAGCATCAACCCAAGCACGGACGGATAGCCGAAGGTCCAGTGGAGCTCGGGCATATCGTCGAAGTTCATGCCATAGATGCCGGCAATCGCCGTGGGGACGGCGATGATGGCTGCCCACGCGGAGATCTTGCGCATGTCCATGTTCTGGAGAAGGTCCTGGCGCGCGGTGCTCGCCATGAGCATCGTCATGAGCGTGGAATCGAAGCCGTCGATCATGTCGCCGGAGCGCAGGATGTCGTCGCCGACGTCGCGCAGATAGGGGTGCAGCGGGGGAGGCACAAGAGGAGACGTGTCCCGCGAGAGGCGCAAGGCCTCGGGGAGCAGAGGTTGGACCGCCCGGCGCATTTCGATGTTCTCCCGATTGAGCCGGTAGATGCGGGTGGCGGCCTGGGAGGGGTGGTCGGAGAAGACCTGCTGCTCGATCTCCTCGATGTCGGACTGGATCGCATCCCCCACCTCGAGATACTGACGTGCGACGACGTCGGCAATGGCCCAGAAGACGGATAGGGGCCCGGTGGCCGCGAGTTCGGGATGGGACGCGAGTCGTGCGGCGACGATGTCGGTGTCCTCAGCGCGGCCCATGCGCATCGTGATGGCGTAGCCGGGCCCGATGAAGCACGCCACCTGTCCCGTCTCGACGTCAGATGTGTCGTCAACCCACTCGAGCACCTTGAGGAGCACGAAGAGGCTCCGGTCCCCGATCTCAAGCTTGGCCCGCTGCTGACGGGAGGTGGCGTCCTCGAGCAGCAGGGGCTCGAGAGCGAAGGTGTGGGCGACGAGGTCGACCTCAGCCCTGTCGGGATCGGAGAGGGCGATCCAGGTGAAGTCCGATGGCGCGCTCACGGCATCGCGCGCTGCCTCGATGTCGGCGCCTGACGGACCCGTGCCTGTGCTCGCCGGGGCCGGCGCGGGCGCGAGCCGGCCATCCCGGTACACCCCCATGATCCGGATCATGTGACTCCTCCCGTGGCGGCCCGCGACCCCCGGTGGTCCGATAGCGTCACCGCATGCCGCTGGTCATTCTCGTCCGACATGGTCGCACGCAGGCCAATGCGAGCGGGATCCTCGCCGGATGGACACCCGGCGTACATCTGGACGACAAGGGGATAGCCCAGGCGGAGGCGGCCGCCGGGCGGCTCAGTGCGCTCCGCCTCGCGGCCATCGTGAGCAGTCCGCTGGAGCGCACTGTGCAGACGGCGGAGGCGATCAACCTGGCTCAGCGTCGCCCACCCGGGATCGAGCTCGACGAGCGGCTGGGCGAGTGTCGCTACGGCGAATGGACCAATCGCCCCCTGTCGGAACTCGCGAAGACACCACTGTGGCGCACCGTGCAGGAGCGGCCGAGCGCGGTCACCTTCCCCGAAGGTGAGTCGCTTCCGCACATGCAGGCCCGTGCCCTCGCAGCCGTGCATGAGTGGAATGACGTGGTCGGAGATCGCGCGACCTACGCGATCGTCTCGCACGGCGATGTGATCAAGGCGATTCTGGCGGATGCGTTGGGGGCGCACCTCGATGAGTTCCAGCGCATCGTCGTGGACCCCGCGTCGGTGTCGGTGGTCAGATATGGCACGCGCGGCGTGCAAGTCCTCCACGTGAATGACAGCGGCTCCGATCTGGCACCCCTGGCGCGGACTCGCTCGCGTCGCCGCGTAGAAGGCACGGTGGGAGGCGGCTCGGGGGAGCGATAGTCCCGATGCCCGGATACGGTGACGGGATGCCGCGCCGAATCCACGCCTATGTCGACCCGCGAAGGTTCGTCGCAGGAACCGTGGGGCTCCCGGGTGAGCGCACCTTCTATCTCCAGGCAAGCGATGACCGCTCGGTGACCTCGGTGGCGCTGGAGAAGGCGCAGGTCGCGATGCTCGCCGACCGCATCGGGGGCCTCCTCGCGCAGGCCGGCATCCCTGAAGCAGCCGGAACCGACGATCATGAGGCTCTCGCCCTGCCGCTCGAGGAGGAGTTCCGGGTGGGCACCCTCGGGATCGCGTGGCTTCCCGATGGCGAAGACGGCGATCGTGTCCTCGTGGAGGCGCATGCGCTGGGTGACGAAGAGGCGGCGGAACCCGGCGACGACGATGACGATGCCGCGGACACCCTCCGGGTGCTGCTGCGGCCGGACGCCGCGGCGAGTTTCGTGAGACGCGCCCGCACCCTGGTGGCCGCGGGACGACCGCCATGTCCCTTCTGCCTTCAGCCCCTCGACCCCGCTGGCCATGTGTGCCCCCGGGCCAACGGCTATCGGCGTCGGGTGTGACCGAGTCCATCGACGACCTCGAGCTCATCCTCGCCACGGCCGAGATCGATGTCGAGGGGCGCTTGTGGGATTCCTCCAACGCGGCCATGCGGGTGTCCTGCTCCAGTGGTGGCGAGGCCGTGCGGGCGGTCTACAAGCCACGCAGGGGCGAGCGTCCGCTCTGGGACTTCCCCACGGGCACGCTGGGCTGCCGTGAGGTCGCGACGTACGTCGTGGATCGTGCCCTCGGCTGGGAGCTGGTCCCCGTCACGGTCTGGCGCGACGATGCGCCGCTTGGTCCCGGGAGCCTTCAGGCGTGGGTGGAGGTCGATCCCGAGCGGCCTCCCGTCGATGTGGTCGACGCGGGTGCGCTCCCCGAGGGATGGCACGTCGTCGCCGAAGGCGAGGGCGCCAGGGGAGACCACGTGGCGCTGGTCCACGAGGACTCGGAGGATCTGCGACGCCTCGCCCTGCTTGATGCACTGACCAACAACGCCGACCGCAAGGGCGGGCACGTGCTGAGATCGGCCCGGGGCACGCTGGCCGGCATCGACCACGGCCTGACCTTCCATGTCGAGCCCAAACTGCGCACCGTCCTGTGGGG
>CAZLNF010000001.1:30807-40956 GCA_964560885.1 uncultured Actinomyces sp.
CTGCCCTCGCCCGCCATGTGATCGGCTGAACCGATCACCTTCTAGGCTCACGCCATGGAGTCCTGGCCTCACCCTGAGATCCCCGAGCTGGGTCCGGGAGGCAAGCCCGTCCGCGTGCGAGACACCGCGAGCGGCGAACTTCGGCCGACGGCGCCGGGCGAAGAGGCGCGGCTCTATGTCTGCGGGATCACCCCCTACGACGCCACCCACATGGGCCACGCGGCCACCTACCTTGCCTTCGACACCCTGGTGCGCGCGTGGCGCGACGCCGGTCACCGCGTGCGCTACGTGCAGAACGTCACCGATATCGACGACCCGCTGCTGGAGAGGGCCCTGGCGACGGGGGAGGACTGGCGCGAGATCGCCCTTCGCGAGACCCAGCTCTTCCGGGAGGACATGGAGTTCCTGCGTGTGGTGCCTCCCACGGAGTACATCGGCGCGGTCGAGTCGATTCCGAGTGTGGTCACCTGCATCGAGGGGCTCCGCGACCGCGGTGCCGTCTATGACGTCGAGGGAGATCTCTACTTCGATATCTCTTCCGACCCGCTCTTCGGTGGCGTCTCCGGCCTGTCGAGGGAGCAGATGCTCGAGGTGTTCGCGGAGAGGGGCGGTGATCCCCTCCGGCCCGGCAAGCGGGATCCCCTCGATCCCCTTCTCTGGCGTGCCGCGCGGCCGGAGGAGCCCGCTTGGGACACCCCCCTCGGACACGGTCGGCCCGGATGGCACATCGAATGCGTAGCCATCGCGCTGGACGAGCTCGGAATGACCTTCGACGTCCAAGGCGGGGGCCGAGACCTCGTCTTCCCGCACCACGAGATGGGCGCGAGTCACGCGGAGGTACTCCTCAACGAACGGCCCTACGCGCGTGACTACGTGCACGCCGGCATGGTGGGCCTCGACGGGGTCAAGATGAGCAAGTCCCTGGGCAACCTCGTCTTCGTGCACCGGCTACGCGAGGCGGGAGTCAGCTCCGGAGCCATTCGGCTCGCAGTGCTAGCCCACCACTATCGCGAGGACTGGGACTGGACCGACGCCGGTCTGTCCGCGGCCGAGGACCGGCTTGAGCGCTGGTCACGGGCCGCGGCCCTGCCCTCCGGCCCGAGTTCAGAGGCCGCGGTCGCCGCCCTGCGTGCCGCCGTGGCGGATGACCTCGACACCCCGGGTGCCCTGCGCGCCGTGGACCACTGGGCAGATGAAGCGCTGACTCTCGGAGGCAGGGATGCTGATGCGCCTGGGCGCATCAGGAGTGCAGTGGACGCCCTCCTCGGCGTGCGAATCGAGGGCTAGCGGAGCCGACTTGGCTACGACGACTTCTCGTCGTGGCCACCGAACTCCTTGCGCTGCGCTGACATGACTCGGTAGGCGAAGTCAGCCATGCCCTGGCTGTCGAAGCGCGAGTAGAGAGCCTCGGTGAGCACCGGCGCGGGCACACCCTCCTCGATGGCAGCGATCGACGTCCAGCGACCCTCGCCCGAGTCCGAGACGCGTCCGTTGAACTCCGCGAGATCCGAGGATCGCGACAGGGCGAGTGCCGTGAGATCCAGGAGCCACGAACCGACCACACTGCCGCGGCGCCAGACCTCGGCGATCGCGGGGAGGTCGAAGGAGTACTGGTAGTACTCCGGGTGCTCGAGCGGTGCAGTCTCGGCATCGGCGTCGCGCTGGCGCAGGCCCGTGTCGGCGTGCTTGAGGATGTTGAGCCCCTCTGCGTAGGCGGCCATGAGGCCGTACTCGATGCCGTTGTGAACCATCTTCACGAAGTGGCCGGCGCCGCTGGGCCCGCAGTGCAGCCAGCCTGCCTCGCCAGGAAGCAGTGCACCGTCCCGCTCGCCGGTGCGCGGGGCCGAATCCACGCCGGGCGCGACGGACTCCCAGATGGGGTCCAGTCGGTCGACGGCCTCGTCATCGCCGCCGATCATGAGCGAGTAGCCGCGCTCGAGTCCCCAGACGCCACCCGAGGTGCCGCAGTCGACGTAGTGAATGCCCTCGGGCTTCACGGCTGCGGCTCGCCGAATGTCGTCGCGGTAGTAGGAGTTGCCCCCGTCGATGATGGTGTCACCGGGCTCCAGCAGGGCGCTGAGGTCGTCCACGACGGCCTGGGTGATGGCGCCTGCGGGCACCATGATCCACACGTTGCGGGGTGCCGACATTTGCGTGACGAGCTCGGCGAGGGACGATGCGCCAACAGCTCCTTCAGCGACAAGGGCAGCCACGGCGGCCGGGTCACGGTCGTAGACGACGGCGGAGTGCCCGTCTCGCATGATCCGCCGGACGATGTTGGCGCCCATCCTGCCCAGGCCGATCATCCCGAGTTGCATGGGCTGTGACGTCGCCATGGCGCCCTTCCCTTCCAGGTGTCCTCGCGCTGAGCGGAGGGTGTCCGATAGGACATACGGTGTACGACGCCGCCACCGTAGTGCAAGGCTTCGCGCATGAACGTAGCGGAATCACCCGACCCTTCGCGGACGGTCGCCTGGGCACGGCTCGAGACCCTGTCCGAATCGCTTCGCGACAGCAAGCTCCGGCAACTCTTCGCCGATGAGCCCGATCGCGGCCCTGCTTGGACCCTGAATGCCGCGGGCCTCCGCGTCGACTTCAGCAAGCAGCGCATCACGCACGAGGTGATGGACGGACTCTTGGATCTGGCACGCGAGCAGCGGGTGCTCGAGCGGCGCGACGCGATGTTCGATGGCGCGCGCATCAACACCACCGAAGACCGCTCTGTCCTGCACACGGCCCTGCGCCTTCCTGCGGATGCTCGACTCGAGGTCGACGGGGTTGATGTGGCCGCAGAGGTGCACGGGGTGCTCCGGCGCATGGCGGCCTTCTCGGATCGTGTGCGCGACGGGAACTGGACGGGGGAGTCAGGCAAGCGCATGCGCAATGTCGTCAACATCGGCATTGGCGGATCGGACCTCGGGCCCGCGATGGCCTATCTGGCACTGCGCTACTACTCCGACCGGGATATGACCTTCCGCTTCGTGTCCAACATCGATCCCACGGACATCACCGAGGCCCTGAGGGGCCTTGATCCCGCCGAGACGCTCTTCATCGTCGCGTCCAAGACGTTCGGCACCCAGGAGACCCTCACCAATGCCAAGGCAGCCCGTGAATGGGTGGTCGCCGCCCTTGGGGAGAGCGCGGTAGCGAAGCATTTTGTCGCGGTGTCCACCAACGCCGAGCGTGTCGCTGCCTTCGGAATCGACACCGCGAACATGTTCGAGTTTTGGGACTGGGTGGGTGGCCGCTACTCCATGGATTCGGCCATCGGACTCAGCACCATGATCTCGATTGGACCGGAGCGCTTCCGGGAGATGCTCGACGGCTTCCACGCGATGGACATGCACTTCCGCCATGCCGACCCTGCGGTGAATGTCCCCCTTCGGATGGGGCTGATTGCAGTGTGGAACCGCGACTTCCTGGGGATCCCCACCAATGCCGTTCTTCCCTACGCGCAATTCCTCGCGCGGTTCCCGGCGTACCTCCAGCAGCTCACCATGGAGAGCAACGGCAAGTCCGTGCGCCTCGATGGCGCTCACGTGGACTACAACACCGGAGCGATCTACTGGGGTGAGCCCGGCACCAACGGACAGCACTCGTTCTACCAACTCCTGCATCAGGGGACAGAACTCGTTGCCTGCGATTTCATCCTCTTCGCCCAGGCGCTCGAACCGGTCTTCGACATGCAGGACATGCTGGCCGCCAATGCACTCGCCCAGGCGGCAGTGCTCGCGTTCGGCCGCACCGCCGAGGAGGTGCGCGCGGACGGCACGCCTGAGGATCTCGTGCCGCACAAGGTCATGCCGGGCAACAGGCCTTCGACCTTCATCCTTGCCGCGCGACTCGAGCCCCATGCCCTCGGAGCGCTCATCGCCCTCTACGAGCACAGTGTCTTCGTGCAAGGAGCTGTCTGGGGAATCGACAGCTTCGACCAGTGGGGCGTCGAACTCGGTAAAGCGATGGCGAACTCGATTCTTCCCGACCTTCAGGACGCTGATCGGACCCTGGATCGAGATTCGTCGACCGACGCGCTGATCCGCGCCTACCAGGCGATGCACGCCCAGGCCTGAGGAAGGGTCGGTCGACTAGCCGCCGTCGGTGCCGCGGCGACGGAGGTAGCGCTCGAACTCCCGCGCGATGGCTTCGCCGCTGGCTTCGGGGAGGTCGGTGGTGTCACGTGCCTCCTCGAGCTGGCGCACGTAGTCGGCGACCTCCTCGTCATCCGCAGCGAGTTCGTCTACGCCGATCTCCCAGGCACGTGCATCCTCGACAAGGTCCCCCAGGGGCACGGGCACATCGAGCAGATCCTCCACGCGCCGCACGAGGGCCAGGCTCGCCTTGGGGGAGGGAGCCTGCGCCACGTAGTGGGGGACCGCGGCCCACAGGGAGACGGCGGGCAGGCCGCGACGGGCACATGCCTCTTGGAGAACGCCCACGATCCCCGTCGGACCCTCGTAGTGCGACGGCTCGACGCCCAGGCTGAGTGCCGTGCCGGCATCTGTCGCGGTGCCCGTCACCGGCACCGGTCGCGAATGCGGACTATCGGAGAGAAGCGCGCCGAGCGTCACGGACAGCGTGACGCCTAACTCGGCCGCGAGGCCGAGGACCTCCTCCGTGAACTGACGCCAGCGCATATTGGGCTCGATGCCGTGGACGAGCACGACATCGCGTGCGGCAAGCGGCAGGCGGGCGACGTAGATGCGCGTCGTGGGCCAGGTGAGACGGCGCACGCCTTCGTCATCGAAGGCGATGGTGGGCCGGTTCACCTGGTAGTCGTAGTAGTCCTCGGGGTCGATCTCGGCGAGGGGCGTGGCATCCCACACGCGAATGAGATGGGCGACCGCGTCGCTGGCGGCGTCACCGGCGTCGTTCCAGCCCTCGAACGCTGCCACGAGAACGGGATCGACGAGCTCGGGCAGGGCTTCGAATTCGATCACGCCGCCACCTCCGGTCCCCGAGTAGTCCCCCCTGGCGCGCTCACCCTATGTCACCGAGCGGTCGACCACGGGCCCGCCGCTAGCCTGCATTCCCATGGCCCTCCCCGCTGCGGTGCTCTTCGATCTCGACGGAACCCTCCTGGATTCGGAGGACCTGTGGTGGGAGGCCGAGTGTCGTGTGGTCTCCGCATGGGGAGGCAGCTGGACGCGCGAGGACCAGGCCCATTGCCTGGGGGGACCGCTCGAGCGGGTGACGGCGTACATGGCGGAGCACACGGGCACCACGCAGCCGGCTGCTGACATCGGACACGACCTGCTCGAGACCATGGAGTCACTCCTGAGGTCGGGCGACCTTCAGTGGCGACCGGGTGCGCTGGAGCTGCTCACCGCATGCCGATCAGCGGGCGTTCCCACTGCGCTGGTCTCCGCGTCGCACCGACGACTTCTCGACGCGGTCGCTGAAGCAGTCGCGGACCATCCCGGCATGCCCGACCCTGCGTTTGATGTCACGGTGGCTGGCGACGAGGTCGATCAGGGCAAACCGCATCCCGAGCCCTATCTCGAGGCGGCTCGTCTCCTCGGGGTCGATGTCGAACGCTGCGTTGTCATCGAGGACTCGCCCACGGGAGTGGCTTCGGGACAGGCAAGCGGAGCCTTCGTCCTCGCGGTGCCGCACCTCGTGGCGATACCGCCTCATCCACGCCGTCATGTGGTCGCCTCCCTGGAAGGCGTGAGCGTCGACGACCTGCGTACCTGGGCTAGCCTCCCGGGATGACCGGCGATCGCATGCTTGCCCCGGGTGACATCGTCCAGATCACCGACGATCGCGGCCGTCATCACACCCTGATCCTCGCCCCCGGAGCGACCTTCCACACGCATCGTGGGTCGATCTCGCATGACGACCTCCTGGGTCGACCCGAGGGCATCGTGGTCACGACGACCGGGGGCACCTCCTACGTCGCGCTGCGATCTCTGCTCGAGGACTTCGTCCTGTCGATGCCACGTGGAGCGGCCGTCATCTACCCAAAGGACGCTGCCCGGATCGCGATGCTCACAGGTCTGCGCCCGGGCTGGTCCGTGCTTGAAGCCGGTGCCGGATCGGGGGCCCTCACCTGCACCCTCATCCAGACGGTGGGTGCCGAGGGCCGGGTCGTGTCCTGCGAGCGCAGACCTGACTTCGCGGCGACCGCCGCTGCCAATGTGACGAGATGGTTCGGGCGCCACCCCGATGAGTGGACCCTCCACGTCGGAGACCTGGCCGATCGCCCCTGGGGCGACGAGGGCCCCTTTGACGCCGTCGTCCTCGACATGCTCGATCCCTGGGAGCACGTGCAGACTGTCGCGAGCGCGCTGCGCCCCGGTGGGGTGCTTGTGGTCTACGTCGCCACGACGACCCAGCTCTCGCGCATCGCCGAGGCACTGCGCTCGGATGGACAGTGGACTGAGCCACGTGCTGAAGAATCCCTCGTACGCACCTGGCATCTCGAGGGACTTGCAGTCCGACCGGATCACCGGATGGTGGGCCACACGGGCTTCCTGCTGGCAGCGCGGCGGCTTGCTGACGGGACCGTGGCACCTCCTCGGCGTCGACGCCCGGCGAAGGGTGCGCTGGGCGCCGTCCAGCCCGACGGGGCGGCGAAGCCACCCCTGACGGGCGCGCCCGGCGCCCAGACGGAGGGCACCGGCGCGTGACGGGCGCCAAGTGCCCACCTGTGGGTAGGGTCAAGGAGTACGGCGGAATCTAAGGAGGCGTGGCATGAGCGAGCGCGAGTCCGCGATGCGCACTCCCGAGGAGCGCCTGCGGGTCCTGGAATCCGAGTTGTCCGCCGCGCAGGCGCACAACGGCAGGCTGGTCGCCACCCTCCGCGATGCCCGCGAGCAGATCGTCGCCCTCAAGGCCGAGGTCGACCGCCTCGCCGAGCCCCCTGGGACCTACGGCGTCTTCCTCTCCCATCTCGACGATGGCTCACTCGATGTCGCGGTGTCCGGGCGCAAGATGCGCCTGGTCGCGACTCCGGATGTGGACGCCACGAACCTCCAGCCGGGACAGGAGGTCATGCTCAACGAGTCCCTCAACATCGTGGGCGTGCGCGAGTTCGAGCGCATCGGCGAGATCGTCATGCTCAAGGAGCTGCTCGCCGACGGCGAGCGCGCCCTGGTGATCGGCCGGGCTGACGAGGAGCGCGTCGTGGGCCTGGCGGAGCCGCTGCGCCAGCGCACCTTGCGTGCCGGCGACTCGCTGCTCATGGAGCCCCGAAGCGGATACGTCTTCGAGGTGATTCCCAAGTCGGAGGTCGAGGAACTCGTCCTCGAGGAAGTGCCCGATGTCGACTACGGCGACATCGGCGGCTTGGGCAGTCAGATCGCTGCGATCAAGGACGCCGTCGAGCTGCCCTTCCTGCACCCGGATCTCTTCGAGGAGCACAAGTTGGCCCCGCCCAAGGGGATCCTGCTCTACGGGCCTCCCGGCTGCGGCAAGACGCTCATCGCCAAGGCTGTCGCCAACTCCCTGGCGAAGAAGGTTGCCGAGCGCACGGGTCGGGAGGAAGGTCGATCGTTCTTCCTCAACATCAAGGGCCCCGAGCTTCTCAACAAGTACGTCGGTGAGACAGAGCGCCACATCCGGCTCGTCTTCCAGCGTGCTCGCGAGAAGGCATCGGAGGGCATGCCGGTCATCGTCTTCTTCGACGAGATGGACTCGCTCTTCCGCACGCGCGGGTCGGGTGTTTCGAGTGACGTCGAGAACACCATCGTGCCTCAGTTGCTCAGCGAGATCGACGGTGTCGAGAGCCTCGAGAATGTCATCGTCATTGGCGCCTCCAACCGCGAGGACATGATCGATCCGGCGATTCTGCGCCCGGGTCGACTGGACGTGAAGATCAAGATCCAGCGTCCCGATGCCGAGGCGGCACGCGACATTCTCAGCAAGTACCTCACGCCGGAGTTGCCTCTCCACTCCGATGACCTAGGAGAGCACGGCAATGATGCCGAGGCCACTTGCGCTGCCATGATTCAGCGCGCTGTCGAGCGGATGTACTCAGAGGACGACGACAATCGCTTCCTTGAGGTGACCTACGCCAATGGCGACAAGGAAGTCCTTTACTTCAAGGACTTCAACTCCGGCGCGATGCTGGAGAACATCGTTGCGCGGGCCAAGAAGATGGCCATCAAGGACTTCCTGGATGTCGGGCAGAAGGGAATTCGCGTCCAGCATCTGCTCACCGCCTGCGTCGATGAGTTCCGTGAGAATGAAGACCTGCCCAACACCACGAATCCCGACGACTGGGCGCGCATCTCGGGCAAGAAGGGCGAGCGCATCGTCTTCATCCGGACACTCGTGCAGGGCAAGCAGGGCACCGAGGCGGGGCGCGTCATCGATACCGTGCCCAACACCGGTCAGTACCTCTGATCGCCGGGCTCCCGCGATGAGCGTGCACCGGGTCATGGGTATCGAGACCGAATACGGCATCAGCGTGCCGGGTCACCCCCATGTCAACGCCATGACCACCTCCTCGGCGGTCGTCACTTCTTACAACGGCATCGCGGTCGGTGACCGACGTAGTCGTGCGCGCTGGGACTTCGATGAGGAGCATCCCCTGCGCGATGCCCGGGGCTACGACATGTCGCGCGGGGAGGCCGATCCGAGTCAGTTGACGGACGAGGACCTAGGCCTGGCGAATCTCATCCTCACCAACGGAGCACGTCTCTACGTCGATCACGCCCATCCGGAGTTCTCGAGCCCCGAGGTCACCAACCCCCGCGACGCGGTGCTGTGGGACCGCGCGGGCATGGAGATCATGGCTGATGCGGCAGAGGCCGCCACTCGGTCGGGGCCGTTCACGATCCAGCTCTACAAGAACAACACCGACAACAAGGGTGCGTCCTACGGCTGCCATGAGAACTACCTGATGCGCCGCAGCACTCCCTTCGCAGACATCGTGCGTGACCTCACCCCTTTCTTCGTCACGCGCCAGATCTACGCGGGAGCCGGCCGTGTCGGGCGCGGCCAGGAGGGCCGCGATCCCGGCTTCCAGCTATCGCAGCGCGCGGACTTCTTCGAGGTCGAAGTCGGGCTCGAGACCACGTTGAAGCGTCCCATCATCAATACGCGCGACGAGCCGCACGCCGACCCTGAGCGTCACCGCAGGCTGCACGTCATCGTCGGCGACGCCAACCTGGCGGAGGCGGCCACCTACCTCAAGATGGGAAGCACCTCGCTCGTTCTTGCGCTCATCGAGGCGGGCGCGATGGATGACGGTCTCGTGCTGGCCGATCCTGTCAAGGAGATCCACGCGGTCTCGCATGACCCGACCTTGACGCATCGCCTCACGCTGCGTGACGGGCGTCGGCTCACCGCTCTGGAGATCCAGCGCGTCTATCTTGAGGCGGCAGCCAATCTGGCCGAGCAACAGGCCGTGGCGGGCATCGATGCGCAGACTGCCGACATCCTGCAGCGCTGGGACCGCGTGCTTGTCGATCTCGCTGATGATCCGCGGCTCGCGGCTGACCGCGTGGACTGGTGCGCGAAGTTGGCTCTGCTGGAGGGCTACCGCCGTCGCGACGGCCTCGACTGGGGCAGCGCCCGCCTTGAGCTCGTGGACTTGCAGTACGCCGATATCCGTCCCGCGCGTGGGCTTGCCCTGCGGCTCGAGGCCTCGGGTCGACTCGAGCGCCTGACGACGCCGGACGAGGTGACCCAGGCGCGCGAGTTCGCCCCGACCGACACGCGTGCGTACTTCC
Source organism: uncultured Actinomyces sp. (assembly GCA_964560885.1). Lineage (GTDB taxonomy): Bacteria > Actinomycetota > Actinomycetes > S36-B12 > S36-B12 > Mxb001. Next base: position 40,485 of record CAZLNF010000001.1, read on the forward strand.
GCGGAGAGTGCCTGCGTCGCTATGGCGATGCGGTCGCGGCGGCCTCGTGGGACTCCGTGATCTTCGACATCCCCGGCCAGGACGCCCTTCAGCGCGTGCCCACGCTCGAGCCCGTACGGGGCACGCGCGATCACGTGGGGGGACTCCTGGACGCGTCGAGCACGGCCGAGGATCTCCTCGAGGCCCTCCGCCGGACCTGACCGGATCGGCACGGCCACCCACACGAGGCGTCGGCCCGCAGGGACGCGCTGCGAGCGATCGGCGTCTAGGGTGGGCTCATGAGCACCCAGGACAGCCAGCGCCGCTCCGGTCGCCCCCAGCCCGAGGAGCAGGACGAGGTCGCCCTGCCGGAGCGGGCGCCCAGCGACATCGATGCCGACGTCGACGCCATCCTCGACGAGATCGATGAGGTCCTCGAGGAGAACGCCGAGGAGTTCGTGAAGTCCTTCGTCCAGAAGGGCGGCCAGTGACG
>CAZLNF010000002.1:0-10546 GCA_964560885.1 uncultured Actinomyces sp.
GGCGGGCCACCATGGGCAACATCATCGCTCAGCGAGACATCGAGAAGGTCTTCCCTGCTGATGAGCACTCTGTTGTCGGCATCGCGGGTGCCGCGGGCGTCGCTGTGGAGTTGGTGCGCCTCTTCCAGGTGGAGCTCGAGCACTACGAGAAGATCGAGGGCCTGCCCCTGTCGCTCGATGGCAAGGCCAATCGACTGGCGACGCTGCTCCGCGGCAATCTCGGAATGGCGATGCAGGGTCTCGCCGTGGTGCCGCTCTTCGCGGGCTTCGATCTCGACCGCCAGCGCGGGCGCATCTTCTCCTACGACGTCACCGGCGGTCGCTATGAGGAGCGTGATCATCACGCGGTGGGCTCCGGCTCGGTCTTCGCCCGGGGATCGTTGAAGAAGCTCTATCGCGGCGGTATGACCACGTCGGATGCCGTCATGGCCTCCGTGGAGGCCCTCTATGACGCGGCGGACGATGACTCGGCGACGGGAGGCCCCGACCTCACCCGCCGGATCTTCCCGGTGATTGCGATCGCCGAGGTCGATGGTGTGCGCATGCTCGCTGACGCCGAGGTGGGCCAGGTCGTGGAGCAGGTGGTCGCCGCAAGGCTGACCAGTCCTGACGGTCCGCAGGCACCGCTGCCCGGGAGGGCACCATGACCGTGCCGTTCTACGTTTCGCCCGAGCAGATCATCAAGGACAAGGCCGACTACGCCCGCAAGGGCATCGCGAGGGGGAGAAGCGTCGTCGTCCTGCAGTACGACGAGGGCATTCTCTTCGTAGCTGAGAATCCTTCGCGATCCCTCCACAAGGTCTCCGAGATCTACGACCGCATCGGCTTCGCGGCGGTCGGCAAGTACAACGAATTCGAGAATCTCCGGGTCGCCGGCGTACGCCTGGCCGACATGCGCGGGTATGCCTACGACCGACGCGATGTCACGGGTCGCAGCCTCGCCAACGCCTATGCCCAGACGCTCGGCTCGATCTTCACCGAAACGGCCAAGCCCTACGAAGTCGAGCTCGTCGTCGCCGAGGTGGGACACGCAGCGGAGGACGATGAGATCTACCGGCTCACCTTCGATGGTTCCGTGGCGGATGAGCACGGCTATGTCGCCATGGGCGGGCAGGCTGAGGAGATCGCTTCGGCTCTGGACGCCTCGTGGCGCCCGGGCCTGACGCTGGACGAAGGGGTTCGCGCGGCTGTCACGGCCCTGGGCGCCGCTGCGCAGTCGCCGCCTGGCCCCGACCAACTCGAGGTAGCCGTCCTCGAGCGCAGCCGACCCCGGCGCACGTTCCGGCGGCTCACCGTCGATCGGCTGGCAGAGATCCTCGGCGTGCCGCGCCCACGCCCGCCCGCGGCGGGAGTCGCGGACGCGCCGGATGGCTCCGGCGGCACGGCTGAGGGGACCTAGCCGTGGACCGGCGCATCTATGGGATCGAGACGGAGTACGGCATCACGTGCACCTTCCGCGGTCAGCGCCGGCTGAGCCCTGACGAGGTGGCGCGGTATCTCTTCAGGCGAGTGGTCTCCTGGGGGCGCAGCAGCAACGTCTTCCTGCGCAACGGGTCCCGCCTCTACCTTGATGTGGGCAGTCATCCGGAGTACGCCACGGCAGAGTGCGACGACGTCATCCAGCTCATTACCCACGACAGGGCGGGGGAGCGCATCCTGGAAGGGCTCCTCGTCGATGCTGAGCGTCGCCTCCATGACGAGGGCATCGTGGGTGATGTCTACCTCTTCAAGAACAACACCGACAGCGCCGGCAACTCCTACGGCTGCCACGAGAACTACCTCGTGGCACGGCATGGGGAGTTCCAGCGGCTTGCGGATTCGATCCTGCCCTTCCTCGTCTCACGTCAGGTCATCTGCGGGGCCGGCAAGGTGCAGCAGACACCCCGTGGGGCGGTCTACTGCATCAGTCAGCGCGCGGATCACATCTGGGAGGGGGTGTCGAGCGCGACCACGCGGAGTAGGCCCATCATCAACACCCGCGATGAGCCGCACGCGGACGCCGAGAGATACCGCCGCCTGCACGTCATCGTGGGCGATTCGAACATGAGCGAGACGACGACGTTGCTCAAGGTGGCCTCCGCCGATCTGGTGCTGCGCATGCTCGAGTCCGGCGTGGTCCTCCGGGATCTCACGCTGGAGAACCCCATCCGAGCGATTCGAGAGATCAGTCACGATCCGACCGGGCAGCGCACGGTCCGCCTCGCGAATGGACGGGAGCTCACCGGTCTGCAAATCCAAGCGGAGTACTACGAGAAGGCGCGCGATTTCGCGGATCGACAGGGGCTCGTCGATGACCCGGGGAGCGTGCACGCACGTTGCCTGGACCTGTGGGAGCGCACCCTCAAGGCAGTCGAGACGCAGGACCTCTCCGCTATCGCTGAGGAGATCGATTGGGTCATCAAGTGGACGTTGCTCGATCGCTACATGGCCAAGCACGGTCTCACGCTCTCGGATCCGCGCATCGCCCAAATGGACCTCGCCTACCACGATGTCACGCGCTCCCGAGGCCTGTTCTACCTGCTGGAGCGTCACGGCAAGGTCGCTCGAGTCACGCATGAACCCGAGGTGTTCGAAGCAATATCCGTGCCTCCGCAGACCACCCGTGCTCGCCTGCGCGGAGAGTTCATCCGACGCGCTCAGGAGCGCAGGCGAGACTTCACCGTGGACTGGGTGCACCTGAAGCTGAATGACCAGGCGCAGCGCACGGTGCTGTGCAAGGACCCTTTCGCCAGTGTTGACGAGCGTGTCGAGAAGCTGATCGCGAGCATGTGACGCCTGTCCTACTAGGGTGGTGGACATGAGAATTCCCGCGATCCTCCTGGCGACCGCCCTCGGCTCGGCAGCCCTTGCCGGCTGTGGCTCGGGCGGCTCCGACGCCAGCTCGTCGTCCGCCGCACCGACCGGGGGGCCCTGGGCCACGAGTGCCTGCTCGACCATCGCTCCGCCCGAGACCTCCGCTGCGGTTCCCGAGGGTGCCGTGGTCGAGGGCGAGGTGGCGACGACGACGGATCTCGCCACAGCACCGATCGTGTCCGTCCTCGAGGGCGCCGTGCCCGTGACGAGCCTTGTCATCGCTGACGTGGTGCCCGGTTCGGGGGACGCGGTGGCCGCAGGCGCCTCCGTCACGGTCGAGTACTGCGGGGTCGGCCTGGCTTCCGGGACGGTCTTCGACTCCTCATGGGCGCGCGGCACACCGGCGACCTTCCCGCTCGCGGGCGTCATCGCGGGCTGGCAGGAGGGCATCCCAGGCATGCAGCCGGGTGGTCGGCGTCTTCTCGTGATCCCCGCGGACCTCGCCTACGGAGACACGCCTCCCCCCGGGTCGGGGATCGCACCGGGGGAGTCCCTGGTCTTCGTCGTCGACCTGGTCTCGAGCCCGTAGGCTCACTGCCCGCGCACCCATCCACGACTATCGCCCGCCGGCGAGGAGGCCTGATGTCTGAGAAGCCCGAGATCGACTTCATCGAGGGCCCGCCGCCCACCGAACTCGTGATCACCGATCTGGTGGTGGGCGATGGTGCCGAGGCGACCCCCGGTGCTCAGGTCCTGGTCCACTACCTGGGCGTCGACTTCGAGACCGGTGAGCAGTTCGATGCGTCCTGGGATCGCGGTGAGCCCATCAGGTTCCCGCTCGCCGGTCTCATCGCGGGCTGGCAGGAGGGCATCCCGGGGATGCGCGTCGGCGGACGTCGCCAACTCGTCATCCCGCCCGCTCTGGCCTACGGCGAGTCGGGGGCGCATCGCCTGGCCGGCCGCACGCTCGTCTTCGTGATCGATCTCCTCGCCGTGGGCTGAGCCCTCCGATGGCGACCGACCGCACGGAGCGCCTGCTCAATCTCGTCATCTGCCTCCTCGGCGCGGAGCGGCCCATGAGTCGTGCCGCATTGCGGCGCAGCATTCCCGGCTACGTCGACGCGGCGAGCGACGAGGCATTTGAGCGCATGTTCGAGCGCGACAAGGAAGAGCTGCGCCAGATGGGGATTCCCATCGACACGGTGGTCAACGTGCAGGGCGAGGTCGAGGGATACCTCATCGATGAAGCCGCCTACGCCATGCCGGAGATCCAGTTCGATGCGGCGGAGCGCGCGGTGCTCGGCCTGGCCGCGCGCGTATGGTCCGAGGCTGCGCTGGCGGCCGAGGCCGGCGCTGCACTCCGCAAGATCGAGGCGACCACGGGGGAGCGCTGGTCCCCCCTCATCCCGGGACGGCCCGAGGCGGGCGAAGAGGCTCTGCCGGTGCTGTGGGAGGCCATCCGATCGCGGACGGCCGTGCGCTTTGCCTATCTCGCGCGTGGTCGAGACGCGCGCGAGGAGCGCACTGTCGAGCCTTGGGCGACGGCCTTCCGTCACGGGGCCTGGTATCTCGTCGGCTGGAGTCGTGAACGGCAAGAGGGGCGTGCCTTTCGCCTGTCGCGCATCGAGGGTCCGGTGATCCGCCTGCGGGAGGACTTTGCTGCCGCGTCTCGCGAGGAGATCGACAGCCTGCTGGATGACATTGTCGATCCCGCCGTGCGCGGCACTGCGCTGATCTCGCTTCCCGAGCGCGGGGCCGCGCGGCTCCGGAGTGCCGTGCGCGACCACGGCGACGGCACCGGGCAGATCGACTTCTCTGACCCGGACATCCTGGTGGCCGAGGTGATCGAGGCGGGTGCGGTGATCCTCGAGCCGCGGGATGCGGCGGCCCGACAGCGCGAGGCACTCGAGGCTGTCGCGCGAGCGCATGAGGGTGACGATGCGCACGGGAGTCGCCATGCGTGAGACCGCTGCCGCCCGCCTCTCGCGCCTGCTGGCCCTCGTCCCCTGGCTCGAGCAGCATCCGGGTGTCTCCATCACGGATGCGGCGCAGCACTTCGGCGTGGGTGCCGAGGAGCTCGAGCAGGACCTGTGGCTCACGATTTGCTGCGGCCTGCCCGGTCATGGCCCTGATCAGCTCATCGATATCCAGTTCTGGGACGAGGACGGCAGCATCCACGTCATCGATGCACAGACCCTTGATCGCCCGCTGCGCCTCAATCCGGGCGAGGCGATGTCGCTGCTCGTCGGCCTACGCCTTCTGGCGCAGATCCCTGGTGAGCACGACCGGGCCGCGCTCGCGAGCGCCACGGCCAAGCTCGAGGCTGCTGCGGATGTCACCCAGGGAGCGGCCGTCGTCATGGACGATCCTGCGGAAGCCATGAGCACTGATCTGGCCCGTGCACTTCAGCAGCGTCGTGTCGTGCGCATCGTCTACGCCGGCGCGAGTCGTGATGAGGTCACTGAGCGCGTCGTGGAGCCTGCCGAGGTAGTGCGCTACGCGGGCCGGGCATATCTCTCGGCGTGGTGTCGAGACGCGGGTGCCCAGCGCACCTTCCGGCTGGATCGCCTGCGGTCGGTGGAGGTGCTCGATGAGGTGCTCCCTCCGCATCCGCGGACCGATGCCGACACAGCCGCTGAGGTCACCCCCGCGCAAGGGACTCCCGTGCGCATGCGGGTGTCCGCGCGTTCCCGGTGGCTCCTCGAGGCCTTCCCGACGACACAGGTGAGCACCGTCGAGGGCGGGTACGAGGAGGCCACGATGGTCGTCGCGGACCCGACCTGGCTGGTGAGGATCGTCCTCGGGCAGGCGGGCGGCGTGGAGGTCCTCGAGCCCGCAGAGGTGCGGCTGCAGGTGCGCAACGCCGCCCTCGAGGCTCGGCGACGGCTGGGGGATTCCCCCTAGGGGCTCACCCGAAGCCGGGTGTGTCGCGGCCCGGGGGGTTACCATGGCGACACGTGCGACGAAAGGTGCTGTGATGCCGTTCAATCTCCGGGGCCCGGAGCTTCTCGTCCTGGTCCTCATCATCCTGCTCCTCTTCGGCGCCAAGCGTCTGCCCGACGTCGCGCGCGGGCTTGGTCGGTCGCTGCGCATCCTCAAGGCGGAGACCAAGGACCTCCAGGGCGCCGACGCTGCGGAGGCACCCGATGCCCCTGCGGCCGTCGACGGGGCCGCGCCCCAGGCGACGTTGCCGCCGGCACCCGCATCTGAGGCAGCGCCTGCTCCCGCCAAGCCCCAGGCCGAGCGCGCCGAGAGCTGAGTCGTGGCCGCTCCGCCGGAGACGAGCCCGCGGCGAGGCCGTCAGGGCGCCGGTGCCGATGCCGCGATGCCGCTCGTCGATCACCTTCGCGAACTCCGCAGTCGCCTCGTCAAGGCCTCGCTCGCGATCATCGCGGGCATGGTCGTGGGGTGGATCTACTACGCCGCGATCTTCGCCTGGCTTGCGGCCCCCTTCGAGACCGTCGTCAACCAGGCACGCGCCGAGGGTCGCGACATCACTCTTGCCCTCACTGGCGTAGCCGACCCCTTCGTCCTGCAACTCCAGGTGTCCGCGGTGACGGGACTGCTGCTCTCCTCGCCCGTATGGCTCTACCAGCTATGGCGGTTCGTCACCCCGGGTCTTCGTCGTCACGAACGTCGATGGGCGATCGGCTTTGTCATCGTGGCGGTCCCGCTCTTCGCCGCGGGCGTGATGCTCGCCTACGTCGTCCTGCCCTACGGCCTCGAGCTTCTCTTCGGCTTCACGCCGCAGAATGTCGAGAACATCGTGGCGGTGGATCGCTACCTGTCCTTCTTCATCCGCATGGTCATCGTCTTCGGGGTCGGCTTCCTCGCCCCACTGATGCTCGTGTTGCTCAACTTCGCCGGGATCCTCACGGGCAAGAAGCTGCTCTCCTGGTGGCGCTGGATCATCTTCATCGTGTTCATCTTCTCCGCGGTGGCGACGCCCACGGGGGATCCGATCAACATGCTCCTGCTCGCGGGACCCATCCTGCTGCTCATGACCCTTGCGATCCTCATCTGCCTGGCCAATGACAAGCGCCGGGCGCGCAAGGCCGGGACCACATACGACGAGTGGGATGACGATGCGACATCCCCGCTCGAGCCGGCCGATCAGGAGTAGTCGCCCGTGACCGTCACCGTGGTCGCCAACCCATCCTCGGGTCGGGGGCGTGTGTCGCGCATCCTGCCCGAGGTGACCTCAGCACTCACCGGTGCTGGTGTCGACGCCCGTGTGATTGTTACGAAGGACGCACGTGACCTGCGTGATGCAGTGAGGCGTTCGAGGGATCAGGGCGATGAGCGCGTGATCGTGTGCGGCGGCGACGGCACCTTGCACCTCGCCGCACAGGAACTCGCAGGTGGGGAGACGGCGCTCGGCATTGTGCCGGGCGGTACCGGTGACGACAATGCACGCACCCTTGGCATCCCGCGGGATAGCGCAGCGGCCGCGGCACGTCTCGCGGCCCTCGGCGAGGTGTCCCGCATGGACCTCGGGAGCGTCTCCTCCGCGGACGGGACCGAGCGTGTCTTCCTGGGCGTGCTGTCCTCGGGCTTCGATTCCCTCGTCAACGAGCGGGCGAACACCATGACCTGGCCCAAGGGCAATGCGCGCTACCTCGTGGCGATCCTGGGGGAGCTGCGTACCTTCCGGCCCGTGGAGTACCGCGCCACCTTCGATGGTCGGGAGGCCGCCGGGCAGGCCATGCTCGTGGCGGTCGGCAACGGCGTGTCCTACGGCGGAGGCATGCGGGTTTGCCCGGGTGCGGTGCCCGACGACGGGCTTCTCGACGTGACGTGGCTTCATGGCGTGCGTACGGCCACATTCCTGCGTGTCTTCCCGCAGGTCTTCAGCGGCAGTCATGTGCGCACTCCCTATGTGTCCACTACCCGAGCAGAAGCGATCGAGCTCCATGCCCCGGATCAGATCGCCTACGCGGACGGTGAGCGCGTCGGACCGCTGCCCGTCTCCATCACGGTGCTGCGCGGGGCACTGCCCGTGGTCCGCGGGGACGCGGGCGCGTAGCCTGACGGGGTGTCTCGACCGAGGTCCGAGCCGGCCCCGGCCGAGCGCCACGCCGCCGCCCGTGACAGGGCACAGCTCGGCGACTTCCCAGATCTCTATCCCTTCGGCCTGGATGAGTTCCAGAGGCAGGGTTGCTTGGCGCTTGCGCGCGGCCACAGCGTGCTCGTCGCCGCACCCACCGGTGCAGGCAAGACGGTCGTGGGCGAATTCGCCGTGCACGAGGCCCTGAGGTCGGGCAGGAAGTGCTTCTACACGACCCCTATCAAGGCGCTGTCCAACCAGAAGTTCCATGACCTCGTGGACCGCTATGGCGCGGACCGCGTGGGGCTGCTCACGGGTGACAACTCGATCAACGGCGAGGCTCCCGTCGTCGTGATGACCACCGAGGTGCTGCGCAACATGCTCTACGCCGGCTCCTCGACGCTAGATCAATTGGGATTCGTCGTCATGGACGAGGTGCACTACCTCGCGGATCGATTCCGAGGGCCAGTGTGGGAGGAGGTGATCATCCACCTGCCCGAGGGCATCCTCCTCGCCGCACTCTCGGCCACGGTGAGCAATGCCGAGGAGTTCGGAGAGTGGCTGGGGACCGTGCGTGGCACGACGGAGATCATCGTGGACGAGCATCGTCCCGTCCCACTGTGGCAGCAGGTGATGGTGGGCGACCGCCTCCTCGACCTTTTCGTCGACGAAGCCCACCACCGCGTCAACCCGGAGTTGCTGCGGGTCGCTCGTGAGTCGTCCCGAATGCCCGAGCAGAGGAGGCGTGGGCGTCGACCCTCCCGTGATCGCCTCACCCCGTGGCGCACGGATGTCGTGACCGAGCTCCATGACGACCACCTCCTACCGGGCATCACCTTCATCTTCAGCCGTGCGGGTTGCGACGCGGCCGTCCAGCAGTGCCTCTCGGCAGGGCTCATGCTCACGACCCCCGAGGAGCGGCGCCTCATCGAAGGGATCGTCGAAGCGCGCACCAGCAATCTCCCGCACGAGGACCTGGGCGTCCTCGGATATGACACCTGGCGGGAGGGCCTACGTCGCGGAGTCGCTGCTCACCATGCGGGACTCCTCGCGATGTTCAAGGAGGTCGTGGAGGATCTCTTCCAGCGAGGGCTGGTCAAGATGGTCTTTGCCACCGAGACGCTGGCGCTTGGCATCAATATGCCGGCACGCACGGTCGTGCTCGAGCGGCTCGTGAAGTGGAACGGCGAGAACCACGTCGACATCACACCGGGGGAGTACACCCAGCTCACCGGTCGCGCGGGTCGGCGCGGGATCGACGTCGAGGGGCATGCTGTCGTGGTCTGGCATCCGGGCCTGGATCCGCAGGCACTGGCCGGCCTGGCTTCTACGCGTACCTACCCGTTGAGATCGAGCTTTCGCCCGTCGTACAACATGGCGGTCAGCCTCATCAGGCGGATGGGTCGCACGGAAGCCCGCGACATCCTCGAGACCTCCTTCGCCCAATTCCAGGCCGATCGCGGTGTGGTCGCCCTGGCTGCGCAAGTCCGTCGCAATGACGAGGCCCTCCAGGGGTATCGCGAGGCCATGCAGTGCCATTTGGGCGACTTCGAGGACTACGCCGCCCTCAGACGTCGACTGAGCGACGTCGAGCGAGGCGCGGCCCGAGAGCGCAGCACCAAGGATCGTGCGGCGGTGGAGGATTCCCTGCGGAATCTGCGCACGGGCGATGTGGTGGCCCTGTCCGCAGGACGCCGGGTCGGCCCCGCCGTCGTCGTCTCCGTGGACGACGTGGGTCTCGGAGCTCCCCCCAGGATCGCCCTGGTGACACTCGATCGTCAGGTGCGTCGCCTGGGTGCGGGCGAGGTGCACGCGGAGCTCCCGGTGATTGGTCGCCTGCGCGTGCCCAAGGGCTTCTCGCCTCGCTCTGCGACGGACCGCAAGGCGCTCGCGGAGAGACTGCGCGGCTTTGCAGACGATGCTGTGTCGGCCCGACCCAGTCGGCGGGCTCGTGCCTCGGATGCCGACGAGGGCAGCGAGTTGAGGAGGCAACTGCGCCAGCATCCGTGCCACGGCTGTGCCGACCGTGAGTCCCATGCGCGGTGGGCCGAGCGCTACTTCCGCCTGCTGCGCGAGACTGAAGCGCTGCAGCGTCGGGTCGACTCGCGCACGACGAGCGTGTCACGACAGTTCGATCGCATCTGCGACCTCCTGCTCGAGACCGGCTATCTGGAAGGTGAGTCCGCGGCCCCGCGCGTCACCGCACAGGGTGATCTCCTCGCGGGCATCTACTCGGACTCGGATCTCCTCGTCGCCCAGGCCATCACCGAGGGCATGTGGGACGGCCTCGCACCACCGGAGCTCGCCGCCATGGCGGGTGCCGTGGTCTACGAAGGCCGTCAGCGCGAGGACAGTCCGCGACTGCCCGGGGGGCGCGTGCGCGAGGCAGCCGTTGCCCTCGTCGACCTCGCCCGCGACCTTGCGGAGATCGAGTCGCGCTTCGGCGTGCCCGCGTCGCGGGAGCTCGACCTGGGCTTCGTCTGGCCGATTCACTCGTGGGCGCAGGGCGGATCACTCGCCACGATCCTGTCCGATTCCGAGCTGGCTGCCGGGGACTTCGTCCGCTGGTGCCGTCAGGCCGTCGACCTGCTCGACCAGATCCGCGAGGCGGTCCCGAGGGATCACCCCCTCCACGCTCACGCACGCAAGGCGAGGGACCTGGTGGATCGCGGGATCGTCGCCTATTCCGCCACGGCCTGAAGCGCG
>CAZLNF010000002.1:10646-13785 GCA_964560885.1 uncultured Actinomyces sp.
TGAGGTCGCCGAAGGCATTGACCAGGGCAGCCGCGGTCTTGTCGCCGATTCCCGGCGCTCCGGGGAGGCCGTCAGAGGGGTCACCGCGCAGGATGGCGAGGTCGGCGTACCGGTCAGCAGGCACGCCGAAGCGCGCCAGTGCGGTCTCCGGGTCCAAGGCAAGCCACGGCTTGCCGCCCCTGCTCGCAGAACTCCCGCCCGTGAAGAGCAGCGTCACGCGGTCGTCCACGAGCTGGACAAGGTCGCGGTCACCCGAGGCAATGTCGACCCGACCGGAGTGCGCGGCGGCAAGGTCTGCGATCACGTCGTCGGCCTCCGCGTGAGGCGCACCCACGACGGCAACGCCGAGAGCGGGAAGGAGCTCACGGAGCATGTCCACCTGCGGTGCAAGCGTGTCCGGCACTTCTTCTTCTCCCGCGGCAGCGTCACCCGCGCCTTCACCTTGCCCCGCATCCTCGACCGCGACGCGGTGGGTCTTGTACGACGGGATGAGATCCACTCTCCACTGCGGTCGCCAGTCGTCGTCCCAGCAGGCGATCACTGGGGCACAGCCCCGTGCCGACACGATCGAGGCCACGGTGTCGAGGGTGCCGCGCACGGCATTGACCGGGATGCCCTGGGGTGACACCAGGGATTCCGGGAGCGCGAAGTAGGCGCGGTAGTACAAGGACGCGGTGTCCAGGAGCAGGACGGGCACGGCCCATGGTCCCGCGACCGAGCAAAGCCAGCCTCCCGGGGTAGCGTTCATCCCATGGCAGCCCATCCCGGGGACCCAGGTCCTGGCACGCACGTCGCCGAGGTGCGCGAGCGCCTCGCCCAGTCAGCGCGATGGGCAGCGGAGGAGGGGTGGGATGCCCTGCTCATCACCCCGGGACCGGACCTGCGCTACCTCGCGGGATACGACGCGGTGCCCCTCGAGCGACTCACCTGCCTCGTGGTGCCCGCCGCGGGCGACCCTGTGCTGGTGGCGCCGCTGCTCGAGCGGCCTGCTGCGGCAGCCTCGCCTGTGGGCTCCGCCGGGATCGATATCAGGACCTGGGGCGAGACCGACGATCCCTACCGGCTCGTCTCCGACCTGATCCCGGGTGCTCGCCATGTCGGCGTGGACGACCACATGTGGGCTGTGAAGGCGCTGGCGCTTCGCTCAGCGATGCCCCTCGCGGAGCAGTACGCGGCGGGCAGGGTCCTGTCGCGAATGCGCATGCGCAAGTCCCCGGATGAGGTCGCTGCGCTCCTGCGCGCCGGGCGTGCCATCGACGAGGTGCACGCCGTGGTGCCGTCACTGCTGCGCGTCGGACGCTCGGAGCGCGAGGTGGGTCAAGACATCGCCGCGCTCATCCTGGAGGCAGGCCATGTGAGCGTCGACTTCATCATCGTGGCGTCCGGCCCCAACGGCGCCAGCCCGCATCACGAGGTCTCCGATCGGGTCCTCGCGCCTGGCGATGCCGTCGTGGTCGACATCGGGGGGACCATGCCAGACGGATACTGCAGCGACGAGACCCGGACCTACGCCCTGGGCGATCCCGGCGAGGAGTATCTCAGTGCCTACGCCGCGCTGGAGCAGGCGCAGCGCGACGCATGCGCTGCGGTGCGCCCCGGGGTGGCCTGCGAGAGCATCGACGCTGTGGCACGCGATCATCTCGTCGCCGCAGGACTCGGCGAACTCTTCATCCACCGCACCGGGCATGGCATCGGGCTCGAGACGCACGAGGAGCCCTACATCGTCGCGGGCAATGCGCTGCCCCTCGAGGAGGGCATGACCTTCAGTGTCGAGCCGGGCTTCTACGCGGAAGGTCGATGGGGCGCCCGGATCGAGGACATCGTGGCGTGCGGTGCAGACGGGCCCGTCATGCTCAACAACCGGCCTCGCGATCTTGTCATCGTGGACTGAGGAGTCAGATGGACGTCACCCGGCTCCTGCCCACTGAGGAAGCCCACGACCTGCTCGCGCTAGTGCGCCAGATCTCCGCTGCCGAGTTGAGCCCTCGCGTCGCGGCCGCCGAGGACGAGGCGAGGTTCCCCCGCGAAGAGTTGCTGCTGCTCGGACGTGCCGGCCTGCTCTCGCTGCCCTTCCCGGAGGAGGTCGGGGGAGGCGGACAGTCCTACGAGGTCTATCTCCAGGTCCTCGAGGAGATCTCGCGCGCTTGGCTGGCTCTAGGAATCAGCGTCAGCGTGCATGCACTCGCCTGCTTCCCCATGGCCACGGCTGGTGACGCCGGTCAGGTCGAGGAGTGGCTTCCCTGGATGCTGTCGGGCGAGACCTTGGGTGCCTACTGCCTCTCCGAGCAGCACTCCGGCTCGGATGCCGCTGCCCTGTCTACGCGGGCAGAGCGGCATGGCGATGCGTATCGCGTCACCGGCAGCAAGGCGTGGATCACGCATGGCGGCGTGGCTGACTTTTACAGCGTCATGGTGCGCACCTCCGATGACGGTGCGCGCGGCATCAGCTGCATGCTGGTGCCCGGTGACGCACCGGGGCTCTCGTCCGCCGAGCCCGAGCGCAAGATGGGCGCCAACTCCTCCCGCACGGCAGCGATCCACCTCGACGGCGTGGAGGTGCCGGCGACCCGGCTCATCGGGAAGGAAGGTCAAGGCTTCTCGATCGCTCTAGCCGCCCTTGACGCCGGTCGTCTGGGCATCGCAGCGTGTGCCGTCGGCCTCGCGCAGGCCGCGCTGGATGCGGCCGTCGACTACGCCGGGCAGCGAGAGCAGTTCGGTCGACCCATCGGCGAGTTCCAGGGCGTGTCCTTTGGCCTGGCGGACATGGCAGCCTCGGTGGCAGCCGCACGCGCGCTGTATCTCGAGGCCGCCCGGCTCAAAGACGCGGGCCTGCCCTTTGGCACACAGGCGGCGATGGCCAAGCTGGTGGCAACCGACACGGCGATGCGCGTCGCCACGCAGGCCGTGCAGGTACTCGGCGGTGCCGGCTACACCCGCGATTTCCCCGTGGAGCGCTACTTCCGCGAGGCCAAGGTGCTCCAGATCGTCGAAGGCACCAACCAGATCCAACGCATGGTGATCGGCCGATCGCTGCTCACGGGTCCATGACAAGCGTGCTGCTCCACCGAGGGCACGTCTACTCGCCCGAGGATCCCTTCGCGACCGCCATGCTCATCGTCGACGGTCGCATCGCGTGGCT
>CAZLNF010000002.1:13885-21766 GCA_964560885.1 uncultured Actinomyces sp.
GTGGCGCGCGCTGCGCACCACGCCCTGCGCGAAGCCGCGCTCGCCTCGGTCACCGCGCGCCAGCGATCTCGAGCCCAGCGTGTGGCCCTGGACACCGCGGCCTCGCGGGGGATCGCCAGCGTCCACGAAAATGCCGGACCCACCATCAGCAGTGGCGACGACCTACTCGAGGCCATAGCCCTGGGCCACGACCCTTCCATGCCGGAGGTCGTGGGCTACTGGGGTCGACTCCTCGGGCAGGAGGAGGCACGCGATCTCGGCGCACGCGGTGCGGCGGGTGACCTCTTCGTCGATGGCTCCCTGGGCTCGCACACCGCTTGCCTCGAGTCGCCTTATCTCGATGCGTCACCGGCCACTCATGGAGCGGCGTACCTCACCGCCGAGGAGGTGGCGGCGCACGTGGTCGCGTCCACTCGCGCGGGCCAGCAGGCGGGCTTCCACGTCATCGGTGACGGGGCGATACAGATCGTGGCAGAAGGCCTGCGCGCCGCGGCTGCCGATGTGGGGGTCGAGGCCCTGCGCGCAGCACGCCATCGCCTCGAGCACCTCGAGATGCCCTCGGTCGAGGACCTTGCCCTGCTGGCCGATCTCGGAGTCGTGGCCAGCGTCCAGCCTGCCTTCGATGCCGCATGGGGAGGGCCGCACGGGATGTACTCCCAGCGGCTGGGCCCGGCGCGGGCCGAGGGCCTGAATCCCTTCGCGGGCATGCTGCGAGCCGGGGTCGCCCTAGCCTTCGGCTCCGATGCGCCGGTGACGCCGCTCGACCCGTGGGGCGCCGTGCGCGCGGCGGCATGGCACACCCACGCACCGCACAGCATCAGCGTGCGCGCTGCTTTCGCGGCGCATACGCGCGGCGGGCGGCGTGCGGCGCGCGAAGAGTCGCATCAGCCTGGCACCCTCACTCTCGGAGCTCCTGCGACGTACGCCGTCTGGGCTCCCGGTCCACTGGTCGTGCAGGCGCCCGATGGACGCATCGCCGCATGGAGCACGGACCCAAGGTCGGGCACGCCGCCGCTGCCGGATCTCACCGACGGCGCGCCGGGCTGCTGGCGGACGGTGCGGGACGGGCACATCATCTTCGACAGCGGTGATCTGACGTGAGCGCGACGCGCGCGAGCATGAGCCGCGTCGGCCTGCCCTGGCGAGTGCTGCTTGCCGCAGTCTCGGGTGCCCTTCTTGCCCTTGCCTTCCCGCCCTTCGGCGCCTCGCTGCTCGCTCCGATCGCGGTGGCGTTGCTCGTGCTCGCCACATACGACACCACGGCGTGGCGTGGTGCGCTGATCGGAGCCATCCAGGGCGCCGTCGCCTTCGCAATCCTGCTGCGGTGGATGACCGTCGTCGGGGGAGACGCGTGGATCCTGCTCGTGGCCCTGTGCGCTTTCTGGATGGCGATCGTGGGTGCCGGGCAGGCATTGGTGACACGCCTGCGCTGGTGGCCCCTGTGGGTGGCTTCGGTGTGGGTGCTCCAGGAGGCACTGCGCGATCGCATCCCGCTCGGTGGGTTTCCCTGGGGCAGGCTCGCCTTCGCCCAGACCGCGACGACGCTCACGCCGTGGGCCGCCGTCGCCGGAGCGCCCGCGGTGACCTTCGCGACCGCGCTCGCCGGCGCGGTTCTGGCCTTTCTCGTGCTCGTCGCATGGATGCGTCGGCCGGGATGGCGCCAGTGGGCTGCAGCGTCGGTGGGCGGCCTCCTTGTGATCGCCTTGGCAGGGCTGCTCATTCCAAGGCCCGTCGTCGGTGAGGACGGGGGCGGTCCACCTGCCGCGGTTGCCGCGGTGATCCAGGGCGGCGTCCCGAGCGTTGGCTTGTCGGTGAGCGATGAGCGGCGGGAAGTGCTCGAGCGTCATCTGGCGCAGACCCTGCGCCTTGCCGACGATGTGGCATCAGGTGCCGTGCCCCAACCCGACGTGGTCATCTGGCCCGAAAATGCTGTCGACATCGATCCCTACTCCGATCGCGAGGTTGCCGACGCCCTGACGGCGGCATCACGTGCCGTCGACGCACCTCTTCTCGTCGGTGCCATCATCGATGCACCGGGCTCACCCGACCGGATCGCGAATGTCGGCATCGTCTGGAATCCGGACACGGGGCCGTCAGACATGTACATGAAGCGCCACCCGGTGCCCTTCGGGGAGTACATCCCCTTCCGTTCGCTCATCGCCCCGCTCGTGGGTCGCCTTGATCGCGTGCCCCGCGACATGGCCCCCGGCCAGGAGCCCGGTGTGCTGCAGGCGGGTGACGTGCGCCTGGGAGATGTCATCTGCTTCGAGGTGGCCTACGACGATGTCGTGCATGACGCGGTCACGGCAGGCGGTCGCGTCCTCGTCGTCCAGACGAACAACGCGACCTTCGCGGGGCTCGGTCAGCCGGAGCAGCAGGTGGCGATGTCGCGGCTGCGTGCCATCGAGCATGGCCGTGCTGTTCTCGTGGCCGCCACCAGTGGGATCAGCGCCGTCATCACGCCGGACGGCGCGGTCGTGTCGGAGATCAATGAGGGCGACGTCGGCTACCTCGTCGAGACAGTGCCGCTGCGGGACTCGCTCACGGTGGCGGATCGCGTGGGGCAGGTGCCCGAGTGGATCGTGGCGGCCCTGGGTCTCGCGGCGATGATCTGGGCTGCGGTGCGCTCACGGGGCGTCGGCCGGTCACGGAGTGCCGCAGCATAGGCTCATCCTGTGCCCGGAGGCGTCCTCGTCATCATCCCGACGTACAACGAGTCGGAGAGTTTGCCCGGGGTGATCCAGCGCCTTCGCAAGGCCGTCCCGGACGCCCATGTCCTGGTGGCGGATGACAACTCGCCCGATGGCACGGGTCGCCTCGCCGATGAGCTGGCTGAGAGCGACGATCACATCCACGTGCTGCACCGGGCGGGCAAGCAGGGACTGGGGAAGGCCTACCTTGCGGGTTTCGACTGGGGGCTGGAGCGAGGCTATGACGTGCTGGTCGAGATGGATGCGGATGGATCGCACCGTCCCGAGGAGTTGCCGCGACTCCTAGAGCAGATACCGCACTCCGATGTCGTGCTCGGATCACGCTGGGTGCCCGGGGGATCGGTGGTCAACTGGCCCGCCTCCCGGCGGACCCTGTCGCAGGGCGGGAGCCTCTACACCCGACTCGCGCTGGGAATCCCGACCCGCGATGCGACCGGGGGATATCGGGCCTATCGAGCCACGGCACTGCGCGCGCTTGATCTCGATTCCGTGGAGTCCAATGGCTACTGCTTCCAGATCGACCTCCTCTGGCGCGCCCATCAGAGGGGACTCGTCGTACGCGAGGTGCCCATCACCTTCGTCGAGCGCGAGGCAGGCGTGTCCAAGATGAGCGGGCGCATCGTCCGCGAGGCGCTCCTCAACGTCACCCGATGGGGCGCGTCCCACCGATGGGGACAGGTGAGCGGGCGCACATGAGCGTCCGGGGGCGAGTGGGGTGCCTGCTTGTGATCGCGTACCCCATCGTCGAGCTCGCGATCGCGATCCTGGTGGCGCAGGTGATCGGCTGGTGGTGGCTGCTGGTGATCGTCGTGGCCTGCATCGTGCTGGGCCTAGGTCTGGTGCGCTACGCACTGAGCGCCAGCGGGCGATCGTTCGGCGTGGCTGTCGCGACCCTGCGCACCCCGGGCCAGTCGGAAGTCATTGCCATCGAGGGGCCGCGGCGTGACGCGACAGCACCACCGGCGCAGACATTGCTCATCGTGCCCGCAGGACTTCTCATCGCGATCCCGGGATTGCTCACGACGGCAGCCGGCCTTGTGCTCTGGCTCCCACCGGTACGGGCTCGGATCGCCGCCCGTATCGAGCGGGCCGCACGCAGGCTCAGGCCACCCGAAGGAATGCCACCGCCCGCGTGGGGCTCATCGCCCTAGGCGCTCTTGCGACGCTGATCCGCGTGAAGCAGGGCGAGTCTCTCGTCGAGGAGTTCCTCGAGGTCACGAATAGTGCGACGCTCCAAGAGCATGTCCCAGTGAGTGCGAGCAGGTCGCCCCGGAGCGTCCTCGGGTCGTGTGGCCGCGCGCTGGAGTGCTTCTGCGCCACAGCGGCACTGCCACAGCACGGGGATCTCCTCGGCTTCGGTCGAGAAGGGGACAGACGTGGCGTGCCCTCGCGGACAGTCGAACAACACCACGATGCGATCGGCAGGGATCACATGATCATCGTTCTCGTAACTCGTGGCACCTAGCCGGGTGCCCCGCAGACTGCCCTCGGACATGTTGCCTCCCCTCGTCGCGGAACTCACGTCTGTGCGTTCAATCGTTCCGACCGTTCAACGGTTCGGACGCTCCTGGCGTTCCCGGGGTTCCTGGGAAGTCCCGCAGGAGTTCCTGACCGGTTCCTGACGAGTGTCCGATTAACGGACGACCTCAGTCACCGGTGAGGACCTCGCGCAGCACGCTCGGGGAGTCGGTCATGATCCCGTCGACGCCGAGGGCGAGGAGGCGCCGCATCTCGAGCGGGTCGTCCACGGTCCACACATCCACGGCGAGCCCGAGGCGGTGGGCGCGCGCGATGAAGCCAGGCTCCACGAGGGTGATTCCCAGGCTCTGCACGGGCACTTGGACGCGGTGGACGCGGGGGAGTGCCAGATCTCGGGGGAGTGCGCGCAGGGCGAGGACCTCCCAGGGATGTGCCGAGGACTCCGTGCGGGGCGGTAGCAGTCGGCGCGCACGCTGGAGCCGCCGTGCGGAGAACGACGTCAGGCAGATGCGGTCGGCGGCGCGACAGCGGCGCACGGCCTCGACGAGCGCCACGACGGAGCCCGCCTCCTTGGCGTCGATGGTGACGTGGGCATGGGGGAGTTCCTCGAGGAGCTCCTCGAGGCGCAGGGGAGTGGACCCGTCCTCCATGCGGACCGCGCAGATGTCACGCCAGGTGAGGTTCCGGACAGCCCCGCGTCCGTCGGTGGTCCTGTCCAGCGTGGCGTCGTGATGGAGGACGGCGACGCCGTCGCGCGTGGGGCGCACGTCGGTCTCCAGGTGGATGAAACCCAAGCCCGTTGCACGTCTGAAGGCGGCGAGGGAGTTCTCCGGGGCTTCTCGGGCACCGCCACGGTGGGCGAAAGCCCGGAAGCCCGTGGGCGCGCGGTCCATGACGCCATTGTGGCGGGTGCCATGGGCCTGCGATGCCATCCGACCGCTGGGGTGCGCCTGCTTCCTGGCGACTAGCATCGGACCTGTGTCGGCAGGCTGCCGGCGAGGGAATCGAGGAGCCATGACCGCGGATACGAGCGTGCGCAACACCGTCACCTGGCCGCCGCATGATCCCAGCACGTGGCGCACCCTGCCGGAGGCCTTCACGCCGCTCGACCAGGAGCGCATCGAGACTCTCCTCGCTGCGGAATGGGACAGGTTCGCGGCATCGACACCCGAGTCGGGGGCGCTCAGTGCGCGTTCGCGTCGCACGCTGCCCCTCGGCGTTCCGTCCTCCTTCCAGTACTGGGATCCGCACCCTGTCTCCGTCGTTTCCGCGCAGGGTGCGTGGCTCACCGATGTTGACGGCCGCCGTCTGCTGGACCTGTCCATGGGCTTCGGTGCGATGCTCGTGGGTCACCTCAACCCCACCGTCGTGGCTGCAGTCCAGCGCGCGCTCGAGACGGGCACGCTCTTCGTGACCCCGGCACCCTCGGCATCGGAGATGGCTGACCGCTTCTGCGAGCGATTCGATCTCGATCAGGTCCGCTTTGCGAACTCCGGGACCGAGGCCGACATGTACGCCGTTCGCGCAGCCCGCGCCTTCACCGGCCGCAGGGCCATCATCAAGATCGAGGGCGGCTACCACGGCGGCTACGACGCCCTCATGGTCTCGGTGAAGCCGGAACTCTCCGAGGCAGGACCCGAGGACGCACCCGTGGCCGTCGTGCCCTTCGAGGTCGAGGCGGGCACGGTCTATCCGGTGCCCTACAACAGCCTGGAGCGCCTCGCGCAGGTGCTCGACCAGCACGGCAAGGACATCGCGGCGATCGTGATGGAGCCGGTCCCCGAGAACATGGGCATCGTGCTGCCCGATGCGGGATACCTCGCCGGGGTGCGCGCCCTCTGCGACGCCCACGGCGTCCTGCTGGTCTTCGACGAGGTCAAGACCGGCCTCACCGCGGGCTACGGCGGTGCCGCGCAGCGCCTGGGGGTCAAGCCCGACCTCGTCACGCTGGCCAAGAGCATCGGAGGCGGTCTGCCCCTGGCGGCCTTCGGCGGGACGGCCGAGGTCATGGCGACCGTCACTGACGGCCGCATGCCCCACTTCGGGACCTACAACGGCAACCCGCTCGTGATGGCGGCCGCTGCGGCGGTCGACGAGGTGTGCACCCGCCAGGCCCTCGCCGCCGCCGAGGAGGTCAATGACAGGGCCCTCGAGGAAGCGGATCGCATCATCAGGGACTACGCCCTGCCCGCCCACACGGTGGGCTTCGGGGTCAAGGGCGCCATCACGTGGTCGCCGGGCCCGGTGCGGACCTACCGTGACTACAAGCGCACCGATTTCGCTGCCGCCGAGCTCAGCTGGCTGTGGGGCGTCAATCGCGGGGTGCTGACACCGCCGGGACTCGACGAACAGTGGCTGGTGTCGCTGGCCCACACGGACGCGGACATGGCCGTCCTCACGGAGGAATTCGAGGACCTGGCCAAGGCGCTCCGCTCGTAGGCTTTATCCGATAACGTACATTATGTCAGATCACGTGGAGGGGAACTCCCCTCGCGTCCTCGTGGTGGACATCGATGGCGTGGTCGCCGATGTCCGCCACCGCCTCCACCACCTCGAGGGCGGTTCGCGCGACTGGGAGGCGTTCTTCGCCGCCATGACGCTGGATCCGGTGCTTGAGCCGGGACAGGCGCTGGTGGCTGAGGCGCGCGCCGAGGGACACAGGGTCGTCTATCTCACCGGGCGTCCCGAGCGGTGGCGGACCGACACGGTGACCTGGCTTGCCGCCCACGGTCTGGAGGGCGATGACCTCTACATGCGCCCCGACGCCGACCGTCGGCCCGCCCGGGTATTCAAGGTCGAGGTGCTCAGGCACCTGGCGTCGTCTGCGGAGATCATTGCCCTCGTTGACGATGACCCCGATGTGCTGGCGGCCGCCGCCGCGACGGGCATTGAGACGCGACTGGCCGAGTGGATGCCGCGCAGCGCTCCCCTGCGCGATGCCCAGGAGACACTCGGTCGGACCTAGGCCTCGCCCGGGGCCCGCGCGCGTAGGGCGCTGATCTGAAGGTCGATCTCGTGGAGCGCAGGCCGGATGACCGCATCCGGCGTACCCCCTTCGCGCAGACGCAGGAGTTCATCCTGCTGGGCGCGCAGGACCGCCATCTCCAGACGGTAGGCGTCATCGAGGCTGGTGGTCGTCGGAGCACCTCCCCCGGCGATCCCGAGGTCATCCAACAGGCGGTGGCGCACAGCCTCCCCGATGCCATCGGGCAGCGGCTGCCGGGAGCTTGCCGCCTCGCGGACGGCCTCGTCGAGCGCATCGATGCCGCGGGTGGCGAGTGCTACGCGCACCGCACGCCTATCGTCGTCGAGATCGACATCGGGAAGGCGCACGGCCCGCGCGACGAGGCCGAGCGTGGGCGATAGGGCGAGGGTCACACCGATCACGACGAAGGTCGTGGCCTGGAGGAGCCGGCTTTGGTCCACGGTGGCTTCCACACCCACGCCCAGGGGAAGCGAGAAGGCGGCGAGGCCCGAGACGGGACCCCGGGCTCCTGCCCAGGCCAACACAACCGCCTCGCGGACACCGATGTGCCCCTCCCCCTTGCCCGACACCAGGGCGTAGCCGCACACGAAGACCACGCGGCTGACGACGAGGACCGCGCCCGCCGAGACGACGCGGCAGGGCGGGGGGCGGGGATCGGGCGCGGGTCGGGCGGGCACGGGCGCCGGCAGCACGAGCCGCGGGGGG
>CAZLNF010000002.1:21776-31327 GCA_964560885.1 uncultured Actinomyces sp.
ATGACAAGGATGGGCAGGAGCCTGAGTTCGTCTTCGGGTAGGGCGAGCACGGTCTCGGGAAGCTCGAGACCCACGAGGAAGAACGCCGCCGCACTGAGGATGAAGGTGATCTGTCTCCAGATCGCCATCGATGAACGCCGCCCCTCGAATCGACGGTGGGTGAGCATGGTGTTGGCGACGATGAGGGCCGTGGCGACCACGGCCAGGATGCCTGAGCCGTTGACCTCTTCTGCGATGAGATAGACCGGGATGGGGGCGATCAGGACGAAGGCGTTGACCACCGTCTGGTCGGGATCACGGCGCACCAGCCAGGCGAGGGCAACTCCGGCAAGCACCCCGACGACGAGGCCGCCCACCACCGACTGGAGCAGGATGAGCGCTACGTCGCCGCCCGATACCGAGCCTGTCGCGGCCGCCGCCAAGGCGACGCGCAGGAGGGTCAGGCCGGTGCCGTCGTTCACCAGGCTCTCGCCCTCGAGGATCGTGACCACGCGACGAGGCAGCGCTACCCGGCGTGCGATCGCTGCAACGGCCACGGCATCGGTGGGCGAAAGGATCGCCCCGAGGGCAAAGGCGAGTGAGAGTGGGATACCCGGCACCAGCGCGGCCGCTACTGCCCCAATGGCCACCGAAGTGACGAGGACCAGGCCGACCGCCAGGGCGAAGATCGGTCGCCGGAACCTCTTGAAGTCGACATAGGAAGCGGACAGGGCCTCCCCGAAGACCAGGGGCGCGAGGATGAGCAGGAAGATCTCCCCCGCGTCATCGGGCGCCGAGGGTCCGAAGGGCAGGAAGCCGAAAGCGATCCCTGCCACGAGGACCGGGATGGCGATCCCCCACCCGCGCCAGCGTGCGAACGCCGCGACCGCAAGCGAGATGAGCAGGCCGGCGATCAGCCCCTCGGAGAGCTCGGTCACGAGCGCAGGCTAGCGGTCCCCACCCGAGGACATCTCCAGCTCCTTCGGCGACGGGCATGCGCACACGAGATTGCGATCCCCATAGGCCCCATCGATCCGGCGTACCGGCGGCCAGTACTTCGTCGTCGGGGATACGCCGGGCGGGAATGCCGCGGTGCGCCTGTCGTACGCATGGTCCCACTCGCCCACAAGGCACTCAGCCGTGTGCGGCGCGTGGTGCAAGGGGTTGTCCTCCGCCGGCCACTCCCCCGCTTCCACGCGCGCGATCTCATCGCGGATCGCGAGCATGGCAGCGCAGAACCGATCGAGTTCGGCGAGGCTCTCACTCTCCGTCGGCTCCACCATGAGCGTGCCTGCCACGGGGAAGGACATCGTCGGGGCGTGGAAGCCATAGTCGATGAGCCGCTTGGCGACGTCGTCCACGCTGACGCCGCTGGACTTGGTGAGTGGCCGCAGGTCAAGGATGCACTCGTGTGCGACGCGACCGTGCGCACCGGTGTAGAGGATGGGATATGCCTCGCCCAGTCGGTGAGCGATGTAGTTGGCCGACAGGATGGCGACGGACGTGGCGTGCGTGATGCCCTCGGGACCCATGAGCCTCAGGTAGGCGTAGGGAATAGGCAGGATGCCCGCGGATCCCCACGGCGCGCCGCTCACCGGTCCGACCACAGGCTCGGACGGTCCCGCCTCGGGGCGCAGCGGATGGGTGGGCAGGAAGGGGGCGAGGTGCTCCCGGACACCGATGGGACCCACACCGGGTCCCCCTCCCCCATGCGGGATGCAGAAGGTCTTGTGGAGGTTCAGGTGGGAGACATCGGCCCCGAATCGACCCGGCTTGGCGAGTCCCACGAGGGCGTTGAGGTTGGCTCCGTCGACGTAGACCTGGCCGCCAGCGTCGTGCACCATCCCGCAGATCTCGCCCACAGCCTGCTCGAACACCCCGTGCGTGGACGGGTAGGTGATCATGAGCGCTGCCAGGTGGTCCCCATGCTCGGCGATCTTGGCCTTGAGGTCATCGACGTCGACGTTGCCGTGGTCATCGCACGCGATCACGATGACGCGCATGCCTGCCATGACCGCGCTCGCGGCGTTGGTGCCGTGTGCGCTACTCGGGATGAGGCAGATGTCCCGCTGGAGGTCACCGCGTGAGCGATGGTAGGCGCGGATGGCGAGGAGTCCTGCGAATTCCCCCTGGCTGCCGGCATTGGGCTGCAGGCTCACCGCGTCGTAGCCGGTGACCTCGCACAGCATGTGCTCGAGCTGCTCGATCAGCCGGCGATAGCCCTCGGCCTGGTCGAGCGGCGCGAAGGGATGGATGCCGGCGAACCCTGGCCACGTGATCGGCTCCATCTCGGTCGTGGCATTGAGTTTCATGGTGCACGAGCCCAGCGGAATCATCGTGCGATCGAGGGCGAGATCCCGGTCCGAGAGCCGACGCAGGTAGCGGAGCATCTCCGTTTCGCTGCGATAGTCATGGAATGTCGGATGCGACAGGTAGGGAGTTGTGCGGCGCAGCGGCTGCGGAATCCCCTCGGTGTCCGCATCGTCAACGACAGGGGCAAGGCTGACACCGAAGGCCTCGGTCACACGCTTCACGTCGGCGTCGCTGGTCGTCTCATCGACCGTGATGCCGACGACGTCGGCATCGACACGTCGCAGATTGATGCCACGGGAGAGCGCCTCTGCAATCACGTCGTCCGCATGCCCGGGCACGCGCACCGTGAGCGTGTCGAAGAAGACGGAATCGTCGACGTCGATGCCCCCTGCGGTCAATGATGCCGCGAGCCGCAAGGCATGCCCGCGGACTCGCGTCGCGATCTCCCGGAGGCCGTCGGGCCCGTGATAAGCGGCGTACATCGCGGCGACCACGGCAAGCAGCACCTGGGCTGTGCAGATGTTGCTCGTCGCCTTCTCGCGGCGGATGTGCTGCTCGCGCGTCTGCAGTGCGAGCCGGTATGCCGGAGTGCCCTCGGCATCGACGGACACCCCGACGAGCCGCCCAGGCAAAGAGCGCTCGAGGCCTGCCCGCACGCTCATGAAGCCCGCATGCGGACCGCCGAATCCCATGGGGACGCCGAGACGCTGCGCGGATCCGACGCAGACATCGGCACCCATCTCCCCCGGCGGCGTAAGGAGGGTGAGCGCGAGGAGATCGGTCGCGACGACGGTGCCCACGCCGCGATCCTTGGCGCTCGCGAGGATCCCGCGGATGTCGTCCACCTGGCCGGATGAGCCTGGGTAGGACACCAGAACGCCGAACACATCGTCGTCGAAGGAATCGACGAGCTCCGATCGCGGCACAGTCCGCACCGTGATGCCGAGCGGCTCCGCTCGCGTGGAGATCACGGCGACCGTCTGCGGATGGGTGTCCGCATCGACCAGGAAGGTCATCCCCTCGTGTGTGCGATGCAGCAGCCCCATGCCCTCTGCCGCTGCGGTCGGCTCGTCGAGGAGCGAGGCTGGGGCCACGGGCAGGGCGGTGAGGTCCTCGACGACAGTCTGGAAGGCGAGGAGCGCCTCGAGTCGACCCTGGCTGATCTCCGGCTGGTAGGGCGTGTACGCGGTGTACCAGGACGGGCTCTCCAGCACGTTGCGCCGAATGACCGGCGGCGTGATGCAGTCCTGGTAGCCCAGTCCGATCATCGAGGTCAGCGACCGATTTGCTGCGGCCAGTTCCGCCATCTCCGCGGTCAACGCCGACTCATCGAGGGGTGCGTCGAGATCAAGGCCTTCGCGCCACCGGATCGACTCGGGCACGACGTCCTTGAGGAAAGGCTCGAGGGAGTCGTAGCCCAGTGCATCGAGCATGGTGGCGACATCTCGCTCGCGCGGGCCGATATGGCGAAGCGCAAACGAACCGGTGAGGTCTGACATGGCTGCTCCCGACAACTCGTGAGTCAGACGCACGGCGTGCGCCCGACCCCCTCTGGTCTCGCGGAAGACCGCGACCTGAGAGCTTCGCTGCGTCGCCATGATCAGCGCGCGCAACTTGCACCGTCGGTGGGGTGGCGAGCCACCCTCTCTCCAGAGTTGCCTTCCCAATACGGTCCGTTTGCCTGAGAGTTTCCGGGGCGGTTGCTCCTTCGGCGCCCGGGTTGCCCCGGGTCTCTCCCGTGCTGGGTCGATCAGCTCTCGCAGCCTAGCGCAATCGGATCAGCCAGCGGTGCGGCGAGCGGCACGACGCGCGGAGAGCTCATCGCTCGTGGGGGCCACCCCATCTGCGCTCCCCTCGGCGGGCTCACCGGGCAGGGTGGCCAACTGGCCCTCCACCTCCTGCCAGACGCGGCCCACGGCGATACCGAAGACTCCCTGTCCGCCTCGGACGAGGTCGATGACCTCGTCCTCACTGCGACATTCATAGATCGACGCGCCGTCGCTCATGAGCGTGATGCGAGAGAGATCGTCGCCGCCACGCTGCTCGAGATGAGCCACAGCGGTGCGGATATTGGTCAGCGAGACGCCGGTGTCGATAAGCCTCTTGACGATGCGCAGGACGAGAATGTCACGGAAGGAGTAGAGCCGCTGAGTGCCCGAGCCAGACGCCGGGCGGATACTCGGCTCGACGAGGCCGGTGCGCGCCCAGTAGTCCAACTGGCGGTAGGTGATACCGGCCGCGGCGCACGCGATCGGACCTCGATAGCCGAGATGCACGGCAGCGGACTGCAAGGAC
Source organism: uncultured Actinomyces sp. (assembly GCA_964560885.1). GTDB lineage: Bacteria > Actinomycetota > Actinomycetes > S36-B12 > S36-B12 > Mxb001. Next base: position 26,364 of record CAZLNF010000002.1, read on the forward strand.
TCTTCGGGAAAGAGCGCGGGCTGATCGACCGTGCGAGGCACGTCAACGCTCGGCAGGGACTCCTCGGTCACGCGCATCGTCGCTGCCCACCGCCCTCAAAATATGGCGCCCTCGACGAGAGCGGAATGCCACGTTAGGGCTCACCAGCCCCATGGTCAACGCGACCCGCCGGGGAGTCCAAGCAGCGTTTAGGAATCGCCGCCGAAGTCCTCAGGCGTGACCTGGTCGAGGAACTCGCGGAAGCGTTCCACTTCGTCCTCCTCCTCGTCGGGGATCACCACGCCTGCCTCATCGAGCACGCCCTCATCGACGACGATCGGGCTGGAGGTGCGCAGGGCTAGGGCGATCGCGTCCGAGGGGCGAGCGCTCACCACGGCCCCCTTGCCGAGGTCCATCTCCGCGAAGAAGACACCATCCTCGAGTCGAGTGATGCGCACCTCGACGAGGGAACTTCCCACGGACTCGATGACGTCCTTGAGCAAGTCGTGAGTGAGGGGCCGAGGTGGGACAACACCCTGCTGCACATACGCGATGGCTGTGGCTTCGGCCGCCCCGATCCAGATGGGGAGATACCGATCGCCTTCCACCTCGCGCAGGAGCACGATCGGTTGATTCGATGGCATTTCGACGCGTACGCCCAGGACGTCGACTCGCTTCATGCTTCGAGGGTAGACGACCGCTGTCGCACCAGGGCTATGTGGAGGTCAAGCAGGAGGGCAAGGAGTCCCGCGGTCAGCTCTCGCTGCTCCAGCGTGGAGGAACTTCCCCTACGCGGGGCCAGGGCCTGCTGGACCAAGCCCACCTCGCGGTCAGCCGCCACGCGGAAGGAGCGCAGGTGCCTCGGCTCGATGCCGTAGTCCCGCAGGCGGACCACCAGTCGGCAGACGTCAACCGCGCCACTGTCCATCTCGGTCACCAGACCGTGGGTCACCAGATCCTTGAGCGTGGACGCATCAACTCCCCCGCGTTGGGCGACCTCGGCCGCCGTCATGCGTCGCGCTCGAGGAACGCGCAGGCGCACCGCGGCCACGGCCCCTTCGACACCCTCCGAGATCCCGTCGGGCTGGCTCAGCCTCTCGCCGATGACGGACAGTGGCAGGAACTCATCGCGTTGAAGTCGCAGGATGCGGCGGAGTCGATCGACGTCGGCGTCGGCGTACCTCCGGCTGCCACGCGACGTCCGCATGGGTTCAATAAGGCCTTCAGCTTCGAGGTAGCGCACCTTGGAGGCGGTGAGATCAGGGAACTCTTCGCCGAGTTCCGCGACAACCGCGCCGATGGGTCGCAGCGTGCTCACGTGGCCGACCCGGCGTCCCCTCCGACGAGGTAGGCGAAGCGGTACTTGCCGATCTGGACCTCGTCGCCGGGGGCTAGGGCAACCTCCTCGATACGGCGTCGGTTGACGTACGTGCCGTTGAGGCTCCCGACGTCGCGCAGGAGCCATCCGGATGCCATGCGACGCATCTCAGCATGACGCCGGCTGACCGTGACGTCGTCGAGGAAGAGGTCGGAGTCGGGCTCGCGGCCGGCCGTGACGAGGTCCCCGACGAGGAGGTAGGAGGCGCCCTCGCCCATGCCACGCTGGACCACGAGGACGGCCTCACCCGGTCCGAGATCCGGGGCCAGGCCGGAGCCCACGGCGGGAAGTGACCCGCTCGAGCCAGGTCCGGTCATGCCCACCGAGGTCACGTCATGCGCCACCGGCGCACCGCAGACACGGCAGTAGCGATCGCTCGGGTCCACCGGATGCGTGCACTGCGTCATGGAGCCATCACTCGCCAATGAGGGCGCGATAGGCCGCGGCGTCGAGGGTGCCCTCGGGATCGCCCGAGATGCGCACCTCGACCATCCAGCCATCGCCGTAGGGCTGGGAGTTGATCGTCTCCGGAGCGTCTGAGAGGAGTGCATTGACCGCCACGACCTCCCCGGAAACGGGGGCGTAGACCTCGCTCACGCTCTTCGTCGACTCGACCTCTCCGCAGGGCTGGCCGGCCGTGATCGCCTGTCCCACCTTGGGCATATCGACGTAGACGATGTCACCCAGGGAATCCTGCGCGTAGTCGGTGATCCCGAAGCGGACCGTGCCGTCACCGCTCGCGGCGATCCACTCGTGTTCGGCCGTGAACTGCAGGTCATCGGGTACCAGCGTCATCTCATCTCCTCGGCTATCCGTCGTGGCAGGGCAGGCCTGCGACTCCTCGCCGAACCTAGTCCCCCGGCGCCGGGCCATCAAGCCCGACGCGGGGCGGCGGGTAGTGCTTTCAGCACGCGACGAGCCTGGTCCAGGTACAGGAGAGCGGCATACCAGTACAGGGCGGTGCCCCAGATCACGAAGGCCCAACCCAGCGCCCCCAGGATCTGCTCCCACTCCGCTGTGCCCGCGCCCACCAGGACGAAGGGAAAACCCCAGTAGAGCGCGAAGGTTGCTGCCTTCCCCAGGTAGTGCACGGGGAGGGCGATGAGCCCACGTCGCCGCAGGGCGGGCACCAGGGCCAGCAGGAGCAGCTCGCGCGCCGCCAGCAGGCCCACGAGCCACCATGGCACGAGGTCACGCAGTGCCAGGCCGATCAGCGTGGCGGCGATCGTGAGCCGGTCCACCAGGGGATCAAGAAGCCTGCCCAGGCGGGTCGTCTGACCCGTCCGACGCGCGATCACGCCGTCCGCCCAGTCGGTGATCCCCGAGACGGTGAGCACAGCCACACCAGCGAGATCGGCCTGCTCGACGAGGACGAGCCACAGGAACACGGGGATCAGCGCGAGGCGCAGGGCACTCAGCGCATTGGGGATCGTGAGGATGCGGTCCTCAGGTGCCGTCACTGACGCGCCCCTTCCGCCTGCCCACCACCATCGCTCCACCCAGCAGGATGAGCAGGAGACCGCCGATGCTGCCGCCCACGGCGGCGACGGCTGCGGACTGCAGGGCGGTGGGAGCACCGGGCACGCGGTATTCCAGTCTCAGGCTCGCCTCTGGCGCGGGGGTCGCGTCCGGGCGCATGAGGACCAGGGTGACGCCCTCCAGCGACCCACCGGGCAGCTCGGGCGCGGACCCCTCCGCTGCGGCCAGCCACAGCGGTAGCCCTGCGGGAGGCGGGGGCGCCCCTCTGCCGGGGACAGACACAGTGGGCCACTCCCCCGTCTCGCTCACGGCCACGGAGTACGGCGTGCCGTCGAGGTAGTCATTGACCGCCTCGACGGGAGCGATGCCCATGAAGGCCGACTCGGACATCGGGCTGGCCACCAGCACGACGTCCCCGAGATCGTCGGCAAGTGACGATGCGTCCATGCCTACTAGGGCGAGCGCGCCCGTCACCCACTCGGGAGGCTCCGGGACCACGAGGCGCGCGGTCACGCCATCGACGATCACGGCGACGTCCGACGGCGCCGCCCGCAGGGTGCCGACGGACTGTGTCACGACGCCGGTCGTGCCGACAGTGGACCTAATGCCTGCTGCCGCAAGCGCGCCAGGGATTGCGGTCACGAGGAGGAGAGTGCCCAGGCCCGCGAGGAAGATGCCCAGCGACAGGCGGATGGCTCCCCAGGTGCTCATCTGCCAGGGGCCACGGTGAGGATGCCGAGGCACATCTCATCCGTCGTGCCTTCTCCCCAGGTGATGTAGCGCGGGTCGGTGCCCTCGAGCGCGGGCAGTTGGCTACGGAGCTTGGCGTCGTGCGTGCACGTCACGGTGAGGGTGTCTCCCGCAGCGAGGTCGAAGGGCTCGGCCAGCGGTCGCGCGCCCTGGTTGTCGAAGTCCCACATGTCAATGTCGAGGAGGGTCTTCTCGTTGGGCTTACCCGCGTTGGCGACGATGCTGATCTCGCGGCCGAGGAGGTGCATGTGGCCCGCGGAGGCGTAGACGGTCACCGGTGCGTCGACCGAGTGGGTGCAGGATTGGGTCGCACCCGCGCGCGGCTCCACGAGGTCACCGTCGCAGATGAGCTGAAGGCCCCAGATGGTGCGCAGAGACTCCCCGCCGAAGCGCTCGATGGTGTCCTCGACTGCCGCGTCACGGTCGCACAGTGGCCCTGTCTCGTCGGGCAGGCACGGCAACTCAACCGGTGCGGGCAGCAGCATGGTTTCGAGCGGCTTCAGGTCGCTATCGCCTGGCACGGTGCGCAGTCGGACTGACGTGGAGTCAGGGCCCTGTCCGGCGAGCAGGTTGTAGTGCACCTGAAGGATGACGCTGCTCCCCTTCTCCAGGAAGACACCCGTGCCTTCGGGGTAGCGCGCTTCCCGTCCTCCCGGCGCCCACGCAGCGAGCCAGGGTGCCGAATCGAGGGAACGCACGGCATTGCCACCGGCGGACGGCAGGTCGGGTCCGCCGAAGCAGCTCCAGCCCTGGCCGGGCGTGTCGGCATCGCGCTGCTGCGCCGCCTGGATCTGCTGGGGACGCACGCGGTACAGGATCGCGTGGTGCACGACCTCCGCGTTGTCCGGCACGAAGCGCACTCCCGTGATGAAGCGATCCTCCGGCACCCCCGTGTCGAGCAGGAAGCACCGGTAGTCGTCGGTCGCCGTGCTCTCGCTGGTGGGGGTGTAGGGCTCCGTGAGCCCCACGGTCACGATGCCTGCCTCGTCGATGCCGCCGGCTGCCGCGCCCGAGTCGACCCCCGCTGCGGGGTCGGCCGATGACGCTGCTGGGATCGTGGGCCCCTCGCCCGTGCTCGCGCTCGGCACGGCGCTGCACGCGGCCAGCACGAAGCATGCAGCGAGGGCGACGGGCGCGAGTGCGACGGGCCTGAAGGCGAGGCGAGTGCTCATCGGGCCATGCTACGGGTACTTGCCCGGATGTACGCGGCGACGGCGGTGGCCGCGGCGACGTTGAGTGAGTCCTCCGATGACGCCATGGGGATGCGGGCCCTCTGCGTCGAGGCCGAGAGAGCTCCGGCACTCAGCCCGGGGCCCTCCGATCCGAGGAGGAGGGCCACATCTCCGGTCATGGCGTCGCCGAGGACCGCGGACAGATC
>CAZLNF010000003.1:0-23729 GCA_964560885.1 uncultured Actinomyces sp.
GGGATGTAGAAGGCCTGCACGAGGAAGGTCTTGACGACGAAGGCCACCAGGAAGGCCCCGATGATGAGCAAGGGGAATTCCAGCCACGCCGGGATGCGCGGCCGGGAACGCTTCGGCGACGACACACCCTGGGACGCCTCCTGGCCCGCGGGGGTTCCCTCGCGCGGACCGGTCTCGCTCATGATCGCTCGACAGTACCGCGTGCGAGCGTGCGCAACGGCCTCACTCCGCGGCGGCGGGAGGGGCGTCGCGGAGCTCCTTGATCTTGGCAGCCTTGCCGCGGAGGTTGCGCAGGTAGTAGAGCTTGGCCCGGCGCACATCGCCTCGCGACACGACCTCGACCTTGTCGATGATCGGGGTGTGAAGGGGGAAGGTCCGCTCCACTCCGACGCCGTAGGACACCTTGCGCACCGTGAACGTCTCGCGGATGCCATCGCCCGCGCGTCCGATCACGACGCCCTGGAAGACCTGGACGCGGGTCTTGTTGCCCTCGACGACCTTGACGTGCACCTTGACGGTGTCGCCCGCACGGAAGTCAGGGATGTCGTCACGGAGGGACGCGGAGTCGAGATCATCGAGAGTCTGCATGGCGCAATCACTTCCTGCCGGCGCCACAGGTCGCCCGCGGTTGATCCATCCCGTGGGGATGGCACGGCTCTCGGCCCGGGACTGGGCGAGAGATCCGCTCCCTGTTGGCCCTCCCCCTGTGGCGGGCGGGCCCCGCTATCGGCGGGAACGGCAGAGAAAGTGTGCCACAGGGGACCTCGGGTGCCGGCCTCGGGTGTTCGCTAGGCGGACGCGCCAAGGGAGGCGTTCAGTCTCCCCGGAGATCGGGGCGCATGTCACGCGTACGCCGCTCCGCCTGCTCCCGGCGCCACGCGGCAATCCGGGCGTGGTCCCCTGACAGCAGCACGTCCGGCACGACATGACCGCGCCACTCGGGAGGGCGCGTGTAGACCGGGCCTTCGACAAGTCCCTCCATCGCCCCGGGTGCGAACGAATCGTCCACGATGCTCTGCTCGTTGCCGACGACGCCCGGCAGCAGGCGCGTGACAGCCTCGATCATCACGAGGGCGGCAACCTCCCCGCCGGCCAGCACGTAGTCGCCGATCGAGACCGGCGCGACCGCGACGCGCTCGCCGTACTCATCAGCGACGCGGGCGTCTATGCCCTCGTAGCGACCGCACGCGAAGACCAGGCCGGGTCGTGACGCCCACTGCGTGGCCAGCGCCTGCGTGAAGGGTCGACCGGAGGGAGTCGGGATGACGAGCAACGGGTCAGCATGCAGAGCCAGCACGGCATCGAGCGCCTCACCCCAAGGCTCGGGGCGCATGACCATGCCGGGTCCGCCACCGTAGGGCTCGTCGTCGACGGTGCGATGGCGATCGTGAGTGTGCTCGCGCAAGTCGTGCACATGGATCTCGAGGAGACTCTGCTCGCGGGCCTTGCCGACAAGCGAGAGCCCGAGCGGAGCGAGATAGTCGGGGAAGATCGTGATGACATCGATCCTCACGCGGACCTCCTCGTCACGCGGACTCCTCGGGTTCCTCCGCCACATCAAGCAGGCCATCCGGCGGCCTGATGACGATGCGTGCCCCATCGATGTCGACGACGGGCACGATTTCCGCGACGAAGGGGACGAGGATCTCAGGCGCATCGGGGGCAGCGCGCACGGCGAGCACATCCTGCGCGGGCAGGTGGAGCACCTCGGTCACGGAGCCCACGCGCTCTCCGGACTCCGTCAGGACCTCGAGCCCGATGAGCGCGTCGTCGTAGAACTCCTCGGGATCCTCCGGCCGCTCGTCGGCTCCTCGCTCTGCCTCGAGCATGAGACCGGTGAGGGATTCCGCAGCCGTGCGATCTTCGATACCGGCGAAGTGCACGCACAGCCGGCCACCGTGCGGCCGTACCGCCTCGATACGGACCGTGCGGCCGCCGCCCATCGCCTGCAACTCGACACCCGGAGCAAGCCGACGCTCTGGCTCATCGGTGAGGACGTCGACGAGCACATCGCCCTTGACCCCCAGTGCGCGGCCCACTCGCGCGACCACGACGCGCACGACGATGTCAGCGTTCGTCGACGTCGAGGAAGTCGATGCGCACGCTGCCGTCGCGCGAGATCGCAGAGACGACCGTGCGCAGCGCTGTGGCAGTGCGCCCCGAACGACCAATCACGCGACCCATGTCCTCGGGGTGCACACGCACCTCGAGCGAGCGCCCGCGGCGCCCGGTGCGGGCGCGCACGGCGACATCATCGGGGTGGTCCACGATGCCCCGCACGAGATGCCCCAGGGCGTCTTCGAGCATGTCAGGCCTCGGTGGACTCGGCCGCGGCCTCGACAGCCTCGGCAACAGCCTCGTCGGCCACCGCAGCGGCGGCATCGGCGACGACGTCTGCCTCGGCGGCAGCCTCGACTGCGGCCTCCGCCTCGACGACGCTCACCTCACCGGCATTGGCCTCGGCGATCTCCACGACAGCCTCGGCCTCGGCGACCACGGCAGCTTCGGCGGCTGCCTCAGCCACGGCGCCGGCGACGGCCGCGTCAGCGACCTTCTCTGCGACCTTGCGCGGAGTCGGCGTCTTGGGCTCGTCGGCAGCCTGCTTCACGGCGGCTTCGTAGGCGATGACCTTGGACTCCTTGGGAGCGGCAACCTTGAGGGTGCCCTCCTGGCCCGGGAGGCCCTTGAACTTCTGCCAGTCACCGGTGATCTTGAGCAGCACGAGCACGGCCTCGGTGGGCTGGGCGCCGACCTTGAGCCAGTACTGGGCGCGCTCGGAGTCGATAGCAATGAGGCTGGGATCCTGCATCGGCTGGTACACGCCGATCTCTTCGATCGCGCGACCATCGCGCTTGGTCCGCGAATCGGCGACGATGACACGGTACTGGGGGGCGTGGACCTTGCCCACGCGCTTCAACTTGATCTTGGCGGCCACGGCCGGGCTGCTCCATTCGATTCGTCCACCCGCGGGTGGTCATGGTGGGCCGTGAGCGTCGCGTGGGGTGCGTCGCCGCCGGACCGGTCGGGTACGCCGACCGGGGTTGAGAGGGACCCTGGACTACGTACAGCAGGGAGGAGTCTGCCAGAAGCGCGCCCTGGGGAGCGAATCAGCCCCCGAGGAGCCGCTTGAGATCGTCGGGGAGTTCGAAGTCGGCCGAGGTGGGGGCTTCGGCCGTCCCCCCTGGCCCCTCGGGGCGCAGGGCGGCCTCCTTCTCCTCGGCGGCACGCTTGGCGGGATTGCCACTTCGACCCTTCTTGGGCTTGGCCGGGGCCTTGCCCGATCGCCCCTTCGACTTCTTGCCGCCCCCGCCGCCGAAGCCCGGCATCCCCGGCATGCCCGGCATCCCCGGCATGCCCTTGCCCCCGCGCATCTGGCGCATCATCTTCTGCGCCTCGCCAAAGCGGTCGACGAGCCCGTTGACGTCGCTCACCTGCGTGCCCGAGCCCCGTGCGATGCGTGCCCGTCTCGAGCCATTGAGGATCTTGGGATTCCGACGCTCCTCGGGGGTCATCGACTGGATGATCGCCGCAACGCGATCAAGCTCGCGATCATCGACCTGATCGAGTTGAGCCTTCATCTCGCCCATCCCGGGCAGCATCCCCAGGATCTTGCCCAGCGAGCCCATCTTCTTGACGGCTTGCATCTGCTCGAGGAAGTCCTCGAGGGTGAAGTCCTCTCCCTGCGAGACCTTCTGCGCCATGCGCTCGGCCTGCTCGGCATCGAATGCCTGCTCCGCCTGCTCGATCAGCGTGAGGACATCCCCCATGTCGAGGATGCGCGATGCCATGCGATCGGGATGGAAGGCCTCGAAGTCCTCGAGCTTCTCCCCTGTCGACGCGAAGAGGACGGGCCGGCCCGTCACGGACACGATCGAGAGTGCGGCACCGCCTCGGGCATCGCCGTCGAGCTTGGTGAGGACCACGCCGTCGAAGCCGACCCCGGCTCCGAACTCTTCGGCGGTGCGCACGGCGTCCTGGCCGATCATGGCGTCGACGACGAGGAGGACCTCGTCGGGATTCACCGCGTCCCGCACGCGCACGAGTTGGTCCATGAGCTCGGCATCAATCGCGAGGCGACCCGCCGTGTCCACGATGACGATGTCGTTGAGTTGCACCTCCGCGTGCTTCACCGAAGCTCGGGCAACCTCGACAGGGTCCCCTACGCCATTGCCCGGCTCGGGTGCGAAGACAGGGACGCCGGCCCGCTCTCCGACAATGCGCAACTGGTCAACGGCATTGGGCCGCTGCAGGTCCGCAGCGACCAGCAGCGGGGTGTGGGACTGCGACTTCAGATGCGCTGCGAGCTTGCCTGCAAGCGTGGTCTTGCCCGCGCCCTGCAGGCCCGCGAGGAGGATGACCGTCGGCGGCTGCTTGGCGAACCGCAGTCGGCGGGTCTCTCCGCCGAGGATCGTGATGAGTTGCTCGTGAACGATCTTGACGACCTGCTGGGCCGGATTGAGTGCGCCCGATACCTCCGAGGACAGGGCACGCTCCTTGACGCGTGCGCAGAAGTCGCGCACCACGGGCAGGGCTACGTCGGCATCCAGCAGTGCGATCCGGATCTCCCGGACCGTCTCGTCGATGTCCGCCTCGGACAGACGCCCCTTGCCGCGGAGGTTGCGGAAGGTCACCGAAAGGCGGTCGGACAGGGATGCGAACAACTCAAGGGCTCCTGGTCAAGGCGAGGCCCGGGCACCCGGGCGATGCCCCAGCCTAGATCGTGCCGGGAATACCCGATGGGGGCGGCTCGACCCCTGCATCCATGCCCGCAGGCTCGTCTGCTCGCTGAAGGCGGTCGAGGACGGCACCGACGACGCGCGCTCGATCGTCGGTAGCCAATCGCCCTCCCCCGGCGCGATGCAGATAGAACACATCCACCGCCTCGGATCCGAGAGTCTCGACGCGGGCCGCCACGATCGTCGCTCCCGCCTGGCTGATCGCCTCGCCGATGCGATGGAGCAGCGCGGGCTCGTCGTGGGCGCGCACCTCCAGCACGTCAGCCTCACTCGCGGCACCCGGCACGAAGTCGACGCGGGGAGGGGCTCCGGTCGTCCCCGCACGGCGATGCGCCAATCGCTGACGTAGGTCGATCTCGCCCGCGAGCGCACGGAGGATGTCGGCACGGACGAGGTCGAGGGCAGGGAAATCCCCGTAGAAGGGCACGACGGTCCACGACGTCACAGCCCGATCCCCCACCGATTCCGTGTCGGCTGCCTTCACCTCGAGTCGATGCACCGCCAGCACTCCGGCGATGGCGCCGAGCAATCCGGGGCGATCGGGCGCCGCGACGACGATGCGCGAGGCCGGCGCGCCTCGCTCGAGGATGAGATCGACGCCGTCGGAGGCCAGCAGATGCGCATGCCGCTCCGCGATCACCGGCGCGGCAGGGGGTAGGGCTCCCGCCAGGCTGGCTCGCGTCCGAGCGACAAGGTCGTCCACGAGTGAGGCCTTCCACTCACTCCACGCCCCCGGCCCCGTCGCGGCGGCGTCGGCGTAGGTGAGCGCCCTCAGCAGGTCGAGGGTCTCCACCGTGCCCACGGCATCTGCCACGCGCAGCGCCGTGAGGGGATCCTCGAGATCGCGTCGTGTCGCCGTCTCGGGCAGTAGGAGGTGTTGGCGGACGAGTACGACGAGGACGGCGCGGTCTGATTCGGCGAGGCCCATGCGCGCGGCGATGACGTCGGCGAGCTCGGCACCCACCTCACTGTGATCTCCTGGCCGCGCCTTGCCGATGTCGTGCAGGAGGGCGCCGAGTAGCAGCAGGTCGGGGCGCACGACGTCGCGGAGACGAGGCGCGCATTCGGTGGCGGTCTGCACGAGGTGGCGATCGACGCGGTAGAGATGGACCGGATTGCCCTGCGGAGCGGATCGCACGACCTCCCACTCCGGGATCAGCCTCACGATGAGGCCGTGCTGATCGAGTGCCTCCCAGACGGGCACGAGCGCAGGGCCCGACCCCAGCAGGGACACGAGGGCATCGCGTGCCTCGGGCGGCCAAGGCACGGGCATGGGCGCGGACTCGCGTGCCAGGCGGGCCACCGCGCCCGGCGAGACCGGCAACCCGGCCTGAGCAGCCGCCGCAGCAAGACGCAGGACGAGGACGGGATCGCGATCGGGACGCGCTTCCGCGGCCAGCGCCACCTCACCGTCATGGACGACGACACCCTCGGCAAGCGGGACACGCTCGGGTCCCGGGCGGCGCAGCCGCCGACGCACGCTCCGCCGAGATCGGTCGCGCTCGAGTCGCGCGATGCGGTGCCACGTGGTGTCCGAGGCGTAGGACACGGCCCGGGCGGATTCGCCAAGGTTTCTCAGGAGCGCATCGCGACTCGCCAAGCCAAGGCGCTCAGCCACGTCCTCTTGATCCTGCGCCCGCAGGATGTCCGAGGGACGCCGGCGATCGCGCAGCGCGCTCTCATGAAGTGCGTCGCGGATATCGAGCAGGGAGAGGCGAGCATCCTCGAGGCCCTCGCGAGGCACGTCCGTCACCCACGACGCGGCAATCGCATCGAGGATTCCCGCGTCGCGCAGGCCGCCGTACGCCTCCTTGAGATCAGGTTCGAGCAGATGTGCCGCATCACCGTGCTGGGCGCGTCGACGATCGACGTGCGCGCGCACCTCCCCCAGCCGCGTGCGTGCGAGCGCACGCCAGTCGGACAGGATCGATGCCGTGACACGCTCACCCAGTGCGGCGTCGCCGACGACAGGACGCGCGTCGAGGAGACCCAGCACGACTCGGACATCGCGCGTGGCGGTGCGGCGCACCTCCGCCGGTGTGCGCACGCTGTGGTCGACGCGCACTCCGCTATCCCAGACCGGGTACCACAGCGCATCGACGACCTCAGCCACGCGCGCATCCGCGGGATCGACTCGATCCGGTAGGACAAGCAGGAGGTCCAGATCGCTCCCGGGCGTCAGCTCACCCCGTCCGTAGCCGCCCACCGCGAGGAGGCACGCCCCCAATTCGGAGGCGCGGCTCGACACGAAGACGGCGGTGAGCCAGTCGTCGGTGAGCGTCGCAAGCGCCCGGCGCCGCGCCGCGCGTGAGCCCACCGGGCGGCCCAGCAGCTCGGTGCGAGCATCGCGATACGCCGCAGGGTCGGCGAGTGGGGCCGAAGCCCCACTCGCCGACCCGTCGCTCACGGTGGCCTCGGCCATCAGAGTGCGTCCGGACCGCTCTCCCCGGTGCGCACGCGGACCACGGACTCCACCGGGACGACCCAGACCTTGCCGTCGCCGATCTTGCCCGTCTGCGCAGCCGCCACGATGGCTTCGACGACCCCTGAGGCATCGGCGTCGTCGACGACCACCTCGACACGGACCTTGGGCACGAGGTCGACGGTGTACTCCGCGCCTCGGTAGACCTCGGTGTGCCCGCGCTGACGGCCGAAGCCGCTCGCCTCGCTCACGGTCATGCCATGAATGCCCTTGCCCTCAAGGGCTACCTTGACGTCCTCAAGCTTGAAGGGCTTGATGATGGCGGTGATGAGTTTCATCTACTGCTCCCCTCCGTGCGTGCGGTGACCGATACCTGCGAAGACACCGCCACCTCCCGAATCACCCAGCTCGTATGCCGACTCCGCATGCTCCTCGAGATCGACGCCGCTGATCTCCACCTCTTCGCTCACTCGGAAGCCCATCGTCACCTTGATGAGGTATCCGATGATGAAGGTGAGGATAAGCGAGTAGAAGAGCACGGCGAATGCCCCGATGGCCTGCTTGCCCAGTTGGTCAGCGCCTCCGCCGTACAGAAGGCCATTGACGCCGGCGGGAGCCGCCTCTGTCGCGAGGAAGCCGATGAGCAGCGTGCCCACGAGACCTCCGACGAGGTGGACGCCCACGACGTCGAGGGAGTCGTCGTACTTCAGCTTGTACTTGAGCCCGACCGCCAAGGCGCACAGCACGCCGGCGATCAGCCCGATGATGGACGCACCCAGCGGGCTCACCGCGCTACAGGCGGGTGTGATCGCCACCAGGCCGGCGACGATGCCCGATGCCGCACCGAGGGAGGTCGCATGCCCGTCGCGGATCTTCTCCGTCACGAGCCAGCCGAGCCCCGCCGCACACGTGGCGACGAAGGTGTTGAGGAAGACGACCGCCGATGTGTTGTCGGCTGCCACCTGGGAGCCCGCGTTGAATCCGAACCACCCGAACCACAGGAGCGCGGCACCGATCATCACCAGGGTGAGGTTGTGCGGCTTCATCGGCGTGCGGGGCCACCCCAGCCTCGCTCCGATGAGGATGACCAGCGCGAGCGCGGCGATGCCGGCGTTGATGTGCACCGCCGTGCCGCCGGCGAAGTCGATCACGCCGAGCTTGGCGATCCATCCGCCATTCTCCGGGTCGAGGTTGAAGACCCAGTGCGCGACGGGGAAGTAGACGAGGGTTGCCCAGATGGCGGCGAAGACCAGCCACGCGCTGAACTTCGTGCGATCCGCGATGGCTCCGGCGATAAGGCCCACGGTGAGGCACGCGAACATCGCCTGGAATGCCACGAAGATCATGGCGGGCACGCTGGCCTCGGGATCGTCTGCCATAAGTCCTTCGAGCCCGAAGTACTCCGTCACATTGCCCAGCAGGCCGGCCTGCCCATAGGAGGCGCCGAAGGCCATCGAGTAGCCGTAGAGCATCCACAGGATGCCCACGATGAAGAGCGCACCCATGATCATCATCATCATGTTGAGCACTGACTTGACCCGGACCATGCCTCCGTAGAAGAAGGCCAGTCCGGGGATCATGAGCAGCACCATCGCTGCTGCCATGAGCATCCAGGCGGTATCACCCGTGTTGAGCGCGGAATCCATGAGCGTCACACTCCTCGTGTCGCATCCCTGAGTCGGTCGACTGGGACGGAGCCAAGCCCACCGGCGTTACCCCAGATGGGTTCCCCGGTTACGTGTGGGTGACTTCCGCAGCCTCGATGTTTCAGGCATGTGACGTCGCAGGAGCGTGACGGGGCGGGCTACTCCTCGAGGAGTGCGTCGACGAACTCCGCGGGGTCGAAGGGGGCGAGATCGTCCGGGCCCTCCCCCAGGCCGACGAGCTTGACCGGCACACCCAACTCCCGCTGCACGGCCACGACGATGCCGCCCTTGGCGGTGCCATCGAGCTTGGTGAGCACGATGCCGGTGACGTCGACGACCTCGGAGAACACCTTGGCCTGCGTCAGGCCGTTCTGGCCCGTCGTCGCGTCGAGCACCAGCAGGACCTCATCGACAGGTCCCTGCTTCTCCATGACGCGCTTTACCTTGCCGAGCTCGTCCATAAGGCCGACCTTGGTGTGGAGGCGTCCCGCGGTGTCGATGACGACGGTGTCGACATCTGCCTCCGCTCCGATGCGCACGGCATCGAAGGCCACGGCGGCAGGATCGCCCCCCTCGGGCCCTCGCACGACGGCGGCACCCACGCGATCGCCCCACGTCTGCAACTGGTCGGCAGCAGCCGCGCGGAAGGTGTCGGCTGCGCCGAGGACAACCGTGCGACCCTCGGCAACGAGCAGTCGCCCGAGTTTGCCGGTGGTCGTGGTCTTGCCCGTGCCATTGACTCCTACGACGAGGAGCACAGCCGGGCCATCGCCCTCGCGCACGGAGCGCAGGGAGCGGTCCATCGTGGGATCGACAAGGGCGATGAGCTCCTCGCGCAGCAGGGCCCGCACCTCCTCCGGTGTGGAGGGGCTCTCCGCCAGCACGCGAGCCCTCAGTCGCTCCAGGAGGTCGGTGGACGCTGCGACGCCAAGGTCTGCGGTGAGGAGCGTCTCCTCGACCTCGTCCCACGTGGCCGCATCGACGGTGTCGCGCGACATGAGGGAGAGCAATCCCCGGCCCAGCGCGGACTGCGATCGCGCGAGCCGTCGGCGCAGACGGGTGAGCCGTCCCGCCGCCGGCTCGGGCTGCTCAATCCCGAGCGCCTCGAGGTCCACCTCCGCGAGATCGATCTCGACGCCGGCATCGAGGTCCTCGATTTCGATGAGGTCGGTCGCACCGAGCGCCCCGGGCGGGACCGCCTCCTCGATGGCCCGACGCGCCGTATCGCGCGGGGTCGTGTCGTCGTCACCGACGCCGGGCGCGTAGTCGATGCCAGGGCGTGGTCGCGGTGGAGCAGCAGGTCGGCGCCGCACGAGGGCGACGACGACGCCCACGACGACGAGCAGGGCGACGGCAACGGCGAGGATCAAGCCAAGGGAATCCACGGGTGGATCCTCTCAGGGACCGACGCAGGCCTGTCAGGCGGAGACGGGGTCCCGGTCTCGAAGGCGCTGGCCCACCACCTGGGTCACGCCGTCACCGCGCATGGACACGCCGTACAGCGCATCGGCGATCTCCATGGTGCGCTTCTGGTGCGTCACCACGATCAACTGCGAGGTCGTCCTCAGCTCGTCGATGGCGTCGATGAGGCGGCCCAGGTTGACGTCATCCAGCGCAGCCTCGACCTCGTCGAGGACGTAGAAGGGACTGGGACGCGCCTTGAAGAGTGCGATGAGGAACGCCACGGCGGTGAGTGAACGCTCTCCACCGGACAGCAGCGACAGACGCTTGACCTTCTTGCCCGGCGGGCGCGCCTCGACGTCAACCCCGGTGAGGAGCATGTCGGAGGGGTCGGTGAGGACGAGACGACCATCGCCCCCGGGGAAGAGTCGGGCGAAGACGCGCTCGAATTCGCGGGCCGTGTCGTGGTACGCCTCCGTGAAGACCGCCTCGACGCGCTCGTCCACCTCCTTGATGATCGCGAGGAGATCGGTGCGCGAACGCTTCAGGTCGTCCACCTGCTCCGTGAGGAAGCGAAGGCGCTCCTCCAGTGCGGTGAACTCCTCCAGCGCCAAGGGGTTGACCTTGCCCAGCAGCGCGAGACCGCGCTCCGCCGACTTGAGCCGTCGCTCCTGCTGCGCCCGGTCGTAGGCATAGGGCTCCGGCGCAGGGGCGTCAGGATCGATCTCGTCGCCCGGCGCCGAGGGCGTCGGAGGCACCGGCTGGTCGGGGCCGTACTCCGTCACAAGGGCGTCGGGTTCGATACCGAACTCCTCGATGACGCGCCCCTCCACCTGCTCGATGCGCAGTCGCTGCTCCGCGCGCGCGACCTCGTCGCGGTGCACCGAGTCGGTCAGCCTCTCCATCTCCGCGCCGAACTCGCGAAGTGACTGGCGCACCCGCTGGAGCGTGGCATCGCGCGTAGCCTGCTGCTCCTCGCGCTCACGACGCTCGACCTCGGCGCGGGAGAGCGAGGAATCCAGGTAACGGAGCACGACCTCGATGCCCTTGGCCACCGCCTGGGCGACCTCGGCCTCGCGTGCACGCTGCTCGCGGCGCTCGATGGCCCGTCGCCGCGAGGCACGCTCGTTGGCCGCAGCGCGCTCAAGGCCGTCCGCGCGTGCGGTGAGCGAGGCAAGTCGCTCCTCGCCCGTGCGCACAGTGAGGCGCGCTTCTACTTCCTGGGCTCGAGCCTGCTCCGCTGCGCGGGAGAACTCGGGACGACGATCTGCGATGTCCTCCCCTCCGCTCTCGGCTTCCGCAGCGGCAAGGCGCTCCTCAAGATCCGCGAGTGTCGCCTCATCGGAGGCCAGGGCCTCCAGTGCAGCCTGCTCGGCCATGGCGAGGCGGTCGGCCTCGGCCGTCGCGGCACGCGCGGCCTGGCCCAGGAGCCCCAGCTGCTCTGCCACGGCAGCGAGACGAGCGTCGGACTCGTGCAGTCGCGACAGCGCCGCCTCGGCGACCTCCGTGGCCTCGCGCTGTGCATCCAGGGCGGCGGCGAGCTCGAAGCGCGTGCGTTCCAGGGAGTGCTGGACGGCCTCGAGCGAAGTCGCGGCCTCGTCCACCGCGGACTGAAGCTCGATAAGCGAGGGGGCCTCACCGGAACCGCCGAACGCGACATGTGGCCCGATGACATCGCCCTCACGGGTTGCGGCCGTCAGTCCTGCATCCGCCGCGCGAGCAGCCGCGGCGAGATCCTCGACCAGGACGATGCCGGCAAGCCGTGACCGGAGCGCGATGAGGAGTTCGGGCGACCCCGTCACCACCTCGGTGATCCACCGCGATCCTGCGGGCGCCGCGCCCGGGTCGCGCACGGGGTCCGCGGCGTGACCGAGCACGACAACGCTGGCGCGCCCGGCGGTGTCGCGGTGCAGCAGCATGATGCCGTCGATAGCCGCCCGTGCGTCGCGCACGACCACGGCGTCGGAGAGCGGACCGAGGGCTGCGGCCACGCCACGCTCGTAGCCGGACTCGACGGTGAGCAGCGACGCGACGGTGCCGATCACGCCCACCGAATCCCCCGCCTGGAGCAGGGCACCGGGGCCGTCACCTCGCGCCAGAGCGATCTTGAGGGCTTCCAGGCGAGCGGCAAGGGCAGCCCGCTCACGCTCGCTCTCGCGTTCCTGGTGGCGAAGCGCCTCCACGCGCCCATCAGTCTCGGCGAGCCGAGCCTGTGTCTCCTCATACTGCGTGTCCAGTCCGAGTTCGCCCGCGTCGAGACCGGCCACCTGGGCTTCGAGCGTCGCGAACTCGCGCTGGGCCGTGGCCGCACGGGTGCGTGCATCCTCGCGCTGGGTGGCGACGCGCTCGATCTCTGCGGATCGCGCCTCCCTGCGCGAGCGCGCCGCCGCGACGCGGCCGGCCAGGCGAGCAAGGCCCTCCCGGCGATCGGCCTGCGAGCGGATTCCCTGCGCGACGCGACGCTCCTCTTCAGCCACCGCGCGCTCGGCATCTGTCCGGATCGCCGTGGCCTCGGCGAGCAATGCCCGATCGGCCTCCACCTGTCGGCCGAGGGCGAACTCCTCCTCGCGCAGTCCCGCCGCCTCCGCTTCGAGGGCCTCGGGATCGCGGCCACTCTCTGCTTCGTCTTCGATCTCGGGCCCGATAAGGCGAAGCCTCTCGGCAGACAAGGAGGCCGTGCCGAGGAATCGCTCGCGCAGGGCAGACAGGGCGAACCAGGATTGCTGCGCCGACGCGAGGAGGGGCGCAGCCACGATCGACTCCGCGTCGAGTGCCGCCTCCTGCGCCGTCAGCGCTGCGAGATGGCCCTCCACTTCGAGTCGGCGTTCGCGCAAGGCCGACTCGTCCGCCACCTCGGCGGCGAGCGACTGACGGAATTGAGCGAGGTCATCAGCCATGAGGCGCAGCCGGGCATCGCGCGCCTCGGCCTGAATCACCGAGGCTCGACGGGCGACTTCGGCCTGGCGGCCCAGGGGCTTGAGCTGCCGGCGGAGCTCGGTCGTGAGGTCCGAGAGTCGCGTGAGATTGCCCTGCATCGCATCGAGCTTGCGCAGCGCCTTCTCCTTGCGCTTGCGGTGCTTGAGGACGCCGGCAGCCTCCTCGATGAAGCCACGGCGGTCCTCGGGTGTCGCGTGGAGGATCGCATCGAGTTGCCCCTGGCCCACGATCACGTGCATCTCGCGGCCGATGCCGGAGTCAGACAGCAACTCCTGGATGTCGAGCAGCCTGCACGGGGTGCCATTGATGGCGTACTCCGATCCGCCATTGCGGAAGAGAGTGCGCGAGATCGTGACCTCGGTGTACTCGATCGGAAGCGCACCGTCGGTGTTGTCGATCGTCAGGGCGACCTCAGCCCGCCCGAGCGGTGCCCGACCGCTCGTCCCCGCGAAGATCACGTCCGACATCGCGCCACCGCGCAGTGACTTGGCTCCCTGCTCGCCCATGACCCAGGCGATGGCATCGACGACATTGGACTTGCCGGAGCCGTTGGGCCCCACGACGCAGGTCACCCCGGGCTCGAAGGCCAGGGTCGTCGCGGAGGCGAACGACTTGAAGCCCTTGAGCGTGAGGCTCTTCAGATGCACGCCGACGACCCTACCCGCGGCAGCGAGTCAGCGGGGATCGGGCACGAGCACATCGGCGACCCAGTCGTCCGCGGGCCAGTCGCCGGCGCCGGCCGCCGCATGGAGCCGATCCACCTCGGCCTCGAGGTCGCGCACCCGGGCGCGAAGCCGCACGACCTCGGCGGCGAGACGGGCGTCGACCCCCGTGTGCCCGTAGATGGCCTTGGCCATGGCTGCTCCCCTGATCCGGCGCGAGGGCCGTGACGGTCTTGCTCGGCGACCCAGGGTGGCAGGGACACCTCGGCGAGGTCAAACCTGTGCGCGCGGGCGGCGCTGGCACCCGGGACACCGGTAGGAAGAGCGGTTCATGAAGTGCTCGCGGACGATGGGCCGACCACACCGGTCACAGGGTTCGCCCTCCCGGCCGTAAGCGTGGAGGGACCGGTCGAACCAGCCGCTCTCACCATTGACGTTGACGTAGAGCGAGTCGAACGACGTACCCCCCTCGGCGAGGGCCTCAGCCATGACGTCACGGACATGACCGAGGAGTTCGCGCACGCGCGGGCCCGAGAGTCGCTGCCCGGGCACGTCATAGTGAATCCGCGCACGCCACAGAGCCTCGTCCGCGTAGATGTTGCCGATCCCCGAGACCAGTGACTGGTCGAGGAGGCAGCGCTTGATGCCCGAGGACCGGGCACGCACTCTCCGAGAGAAGGCCACGTCATCGAAGTCCGGGTCGAGCGGGTCCCGCGCGATGTGGGCGACAGAGTGCGGCACGCGCCCACCGCGCCCATCGTCTTCGAACCGATCGATGTGCATGCCCCCGAACATCCGCTGATCAACGAAGTGAAGCTGGCGAGCCAGGCCGTCAGGGGCGGCATCGTCGAGTGCGATGCGCACCCTCAGGTGGCGCTCATCGGGCTGGCTCGGCTCAGGCAGGAGCATCTGCCCGCTCATGCCCAGGTGCACGACGAGGGCACGATCGTCGTCCAGCACGAACCACAGGTACTTGCCGCGCCTGCTGACGCTGCGCACGCGTCGTCCCGTGAGTTGACCGGTGAAATCAGCCGGCCCCGCTTCGTGTCGGCGCACCGACCGTGACTCGCGGACATCCACGCCCTCGATACGCCGGTCGGTGACATAGGGGGCGAGGCCGCGGCGGACGACTTCCACCTCGGGGAGTTCAGGCACCCGACTGCCGGAGGGTCGCCGCACGGTAGGCAGCCTCAGCCGCCTGCTGCTCCGCTTCCTTCTTGGAGCGCCCCTCGCCTTCGCCCCACACGTCGTGAGCCAGGATCACCCGCGCGCGGAAGACCTTGGCGTGATCAGGGCCTTCCTCATCGACGGCGTACTCCGGCGCGCCCAAATCGAGCGCCGCGGTGAGCTCCTGCAGGGAGGTCTTCCAGTCCAGGCCCGCTCCCAGCGTCGAGGCGTGCTCCACCAGGGGATCGAACAGCCGGTGGACGACCGCTTCGGCAGCGGGCAGGCCGCGCTCGAGGTAGACGGCACCGATGACCGCCTCGAGCGTGTCGGCGAGGATCGACGACTTGTCCCTCCCGCCCGTGATCTCCTCACCTCGCCCGAGCCTCAGCATGTCCCCGAGTCCGAGCGAGCGCGCGACGTCCGCAAGAGCGCGAGCGTTGACAATCGCGGCGCGCATCTTGGCAAGGTGCCCCTCGGACACATCCGGGTAGCGGCGATAGAGCGACTCCGTGACCACGAGTCCGAGCACGGCATCGCCGAGGAACTCCATGCGCTCGTTGGTCGGGAGACCGCCATGCTCGTAGGCATATGAGCGGTGCGTCATCGCGAGTTGCATGAGGTCGTCGGGCAACGTGGCATCGAGTCGGGCCAGCGTCTCCTCGAGCACGCTCGCCGGAGCGGAGCTCATGCGGACGCCGCCTCGCGCTCGGCGCTGTCCGCGAGATCCCCGACGCAGGCCGCCCGTGACACGGCGATCGGGTCGCACGACCACCCAGCCTCGGACATGGCATCGATCCAGCACATGCCCGCTAGGGAGTCCCACCCCAACGGCGCGAGGGGGGTGTCCGCACGCAGGCCTGAGGCGTCGATCCCGAGGACCCGCGCGACCGCGTCGAAGGGGCCCGGCGGGGCGGCAAAGCCACCCCTGTCGGGCTGGCCCGGCGGGGCCCCAGCCGAGGACATGGGCTTCTCAGGCGTCCGCGGCTCAGACGTCGAGGACGCGGCGCTTGGCGTAGGTGCCGCAGGTCGGGCACACCGTGTGCGCCAGCTTGGGCTCACGGCAGCGGGCGCAGGACACCAGGGTGGGAGCGGTGGCCTTCCACTGGGAACGGCGATGCCGGGTATTGGAGCGGGAGGTCTTCCGCTTGGGAACGGCCACGTCAGTCGTCCTTGTCGTCATCGTGCACCGTGTCGCGCACGAGCTGCTGCTGGTCTTGCTGGCCCTCGCCGAGCAGCGCGCCTAGCGCTGCCCATCGAGGGTCGTGCACTTCGTGGCGATGACCGGGGTCCGATGCGAGGAGCGCGCCACATTCGACGCACAGCCCCGGGCAATCGTCCCGGCACAGCGGTGCGATCGGCAGTCGTGGAACGACCGCATCTCGCACCGTCGCCTCGAGGTCGATGAGGTCGTCCTCGATGACGGGCGGGGAATCCTCCTCGTCATCCACCCCTGTGTCCACGCGATGCCCTCGCGCGTCCTGAGGTGGGTAGACGAACAACTCTTGGATGTCCGCGAGCTCTTCCCACGAGACGGGCTCGAGACAACGCGCGCAATCGGCGTCGACCCGTGCCCGGGCTGTCCCGGAGACGAGCACCCCCTCCACCACCGACTCCAGCCTCAGATCGAGGTCGAGGTCACTGCCTTCGGAGACCCTGGCCAGTCCCGCGCCCCAGCCCTTTCCTACCGGCACCATGCGGTGCAGGTCCTTCATCGCACCCGCCCGTCGACCCAGGTCGCGAATGTCCACGACGAAGGGCGCACGGGGGTCGAGGGCGTTCAGGACTCCTCCGGCAGTTCCAGGCCGGGAGACACCGGCCGGGCGTCAGGATACGCCAGGCCCGAGGGGGACCGCCAATGCCGGTCCGGCTCAGTCAGGGACGGGGCCCTCATCCTCGGCGTATTCCTCCTCGAACTCCGCCTGCCCTCGGAGCTTGTCGCGCCCGCGCTCCACCGCGGCGAGGGTCTTGTGGAGGGTGATCTCGAAGGTCGCGAGCCGGGCGTCGATGTAGTCGTCGGTCTCGCGCCGCATACGGGTGACCTCATCGAAGGTCTCGGCGCGGAGGGCCTCTGACTCGGCCACGGCAACCAGGTAGACCTCGTGCTGGGAGAGCATGCGCAGCTGCTCCTCCCGGGCCTGCGCGATGAGCCGGTCAGCCTCGCGGCGACCCTCCGCGACGACGGCCTCGCGCTCGGCCAGCAGCTCATCGGCGTCGGACAGGGAGCTCGGCAGGGCATCGCGGATGTCGTCGATGAGGTCAAGCACGACAGCGCGGTTGACCATGCAGGACGCCGACAGGGGGACCGCCTTGGCTTCCTCCACGAGCACCGAGAGTTCCTCGAGCTTCTGGTCGACGTCCATTCGCCACCTCCTGTCGCCGCCCCGACGATTCCGTCAGGTCGCGGCATATCCAGTGCACGACTTTAGCGCCGCTGCTCCAGTGTGGCGTGGAGCCGCTCCAGGACGACATCCGGGACAAGCCCCTCCACGCTGCCGCCGTGGGTTGCGACTTCCTTCACGAGGCTGGAGGAGAGATAGCTGTAGAGGGGGTTAGTGGAGACAAAGAGGGTCTCGACCTTCGCGAGTCGGTAGTTCATCTGGGCCATCTGCAACTCGTAGTCGAAGTCGCTGACGGCGCGGAGTCCCTTGACGATGGCGTGCACGTCATGCTTCTGGCAGTAGTCCACGAGGAGCCCGTAGAAGGAGTCGACCTCGACGTTGGGCAGGTCGGAGACCACTTCGCGGAGCATGTCGATGCGCTCTTCCACCGTGAACAGGCTCGACTTGGTCTTGTTGATCAGGACCGCGACGATGACGCGATCGGCCAGGGTGGCGGCGCGCCGGAAGACATCGAGATGCCCATTGGTCACCGGGTCAAAGGACCCGGGACAGACCGCGACGCGCATTACGCCTCCTCATCCACTGTGGGATTCACTGTCGGGCTGGCTCGACCGTACCAAAGCGCCGTGTCTCCGTAGTCTCGCTTCCGCAGGTGCTCCCAGCCTTCGCTGGGCCACGGAGCCTCGGAGCGAGACGAGCGCTCGACGATGACGAGCGCGCCCTCGTCCAGCGCCCCGTGGCGCGCGAGCAGTGCGAGCACGCCACGCACGTCATCGTCCGTCACGGCGTAGGGCGGATCGACGTAGACGATGTCGTAGGGGCCGCCATCCGGGCGCCAGGTCGTGGCATCGGCGGGGACCACGCGCGCACGCGGGTCCACCTCGGCCACGTTGCGCCTGAGCACCTCCAGGCAGCGGCGGTCGCGCTCGACCAGCGTGGCGCCCCGCGCACCACGGCTCATCGCTTCGAGACCGATGGCACCCGAGCCGGCGAAGAGATCGAGGAACTCGATCTCCCCCCATCCGCCGGCCTCCTCGCGCACATGTGAGTCGAGGCTCGAGAAGAGCGCCTCGCGGACCCGGTCGGTGGTCGGCCGCGTCCCCGCGGGAGGCGCCGCGAGGCGCCGGCCCCCCGCCTGCCCGGCGATGATCCGCATGTCAGCCCTTCTCGAGGAAGTCGGCGCGATCGTCGGCATCGAGCATGCGCGCACGCTCGCGCAGCGCAGGATGACGCGTGAGCGCAGGATCATCCGACACGATCGCCTGAGCAGCGTGGCGTGCCTCCTCGACCAGGGGCTCGTCGCGGATCACCTCGAGCAGGCGCAGGGACGAGCGCCGGCCCGACTGAGCGGTGCCGAGGATGTCCCCCTCGCGACGTGCATCGAGGTCCACGCGCGCGAGGGCGAAGCCGTCAGTCGTGGCCGCCACCGCGGCAAGGCGCTCGCGTGCCGGGGATCCCGGCGCCGCCGCCGTGACGAGGAGGCACACGCCATCCCCTCCCCCACGGGCGATGCGGCCGCGGAGCTGGTGGAGCTGCGAGATGCCGAACCGCTCAGCGTCAAGGATCACCATCATCGACGC
Organism: uncultured Actinomyces sp.; assembly: GCA_964560885.1. Classification (GTDB taxonomy): domain Bacteria; phylum Actinomycetota; class Actinomycetes; order S36-B12; family S36-B12; genus Mxb001. The sequence goes on from CAZLNF010000003.1 coordinate 18,891, forward strand.
CTCGGGCACGTCGACGCCTACTTCGATCACCGTGGTCGACACGAGCACGTCGAGGGCATCCGGACTCTCGCGCGGCAGCGTGAAACGCCGCATTGCCTCGTCCTTGTCCTCGGTGGGCATCCGGCCGTGGAGCATGCCGACGCGCAGGCCCGCAAGCCACCGATCGCTGAGTGCCCGGGTGACGTCCACGACGCTCGACAGGGGCGACTCGTCGGGACTCGCCTCGGGATCCGCGTCGACCTCGTCCGAGCTCGCGGTCGCTCCCTCGTCGCCGATGCGCGGGCATACGACGAAGACGCGGCTCCCTGCCTCCACTTCCTCCCGAACCCGATCCCAGGCACGCACGAGATGGGCGGGCTGCTCCCGCGGTGCCACCACGTGCGTCGAGATGCGACCGCGCCCCGGCGGATACTCGTCGATGACGCTCACGTCGAGATCGCCGAAGACCGTCATGGCGACCGTCCGCGGGATGGGCGTCGCGGTCATGACGAGGACGTGCGGTCGCGTCGCGTCACCGCCCCTGCTCGCCAGGGCAGCCCTCTGCTCGACGCCGAATCGATGCTGCTCATCGACCACCACCAGACCAAGGTCGGCGAATTCGACCGAGTCCTCGAGGAGCGCATGGGTGCCCACGACGATCCCGGCCTCCCCGCTCGCGATCGCGGCGAGTTCCTCGCGGCGCTGGCGCGCGGACTGCGATCCGGAGAGGTAGGCCACGCGCGTGCCCATGTCCGCCGATCCGAGCAGGCCGGATTCTGCGAGGGGTCCGAGCAACCCGCGAATCGTGCGCAGGTGCTGCTGCGCCAGCACCTCGGTCGGAGCGAGCAGCGCCGCCTGGGCCCCTGCGTCGACCACCTGCAGCATCGCGCGCAACGCCACGAGGGTCTTGCCGCTCCCCACATCACCCTGGAGCAACCGCTGCATGGGATGGCTGTCGCCGAGGTCAGCGGAGATCTCCTGACCGACGCGCTCCTGCGCGCCCGTGAGGGTGTAGGGCCTCCGCCCATCGAAGGCGGCCAACAGGCCGGAGTCCTTCGCAGGTCGCGGCGTCGCCGCCTGCGCGAGTCGCTCTTGGCGGCGCTGGGCCAAGACGACCTGGAGATCGAAGGCCTCCTCGAAGCGGAGTCGGCGTTGCGCGGCCTCGATCGTGTCCTTGTCGGCCGGTCGGTGGATGCCGCGCAAGGCGTCCGAGAGTCCGAGGAGGCCCTTCTCCATCCGCACGGCGGGGGGCAGCGGGTCTTCGACATCACCCAGGGAGTCCAGCGCGATGCGGATCGTCTGCTGGATCCTCCAGCTGGGCAGGCCGGCGGTCGCGGGGTAGATCGGGATGAGCAGGTCGGAGAACGCCGCCTCAGCCTCGCGATCGCGCTCGGACTCGGCGTCCGCGGACTCCTCCACGAGATGCAGTCCGCTGTCGGGGATCATCACGTGGCGCGGATGGGCGAGCTGGCGCGTGCCGCCGTAGGCCGACACGGTGCCGGCGAAGAGGCCGCGCCGACCCACGCGGAACTCGCGCTCGACCCGCCACGGCTGATTGAAGAAGACCAGGCTGATGCGTCCCCTGCCATCCGAGACGACGACCTCTGTGACGGTGCCCTTGCGCTGCTGCATGCGGCGATTGGTCGCCGAGACAACCTCGGCCAGGACAGTGACGTGCTCCCCCACCTCGAGCGAATCGAGATCGGTGAGTTCGCCCGGGTCGATGTAGCGGCGGGGGTAGTGGCGCAGCAGATCATCGACGGTCTCGATGCCGAGTCCGTCGCGCAAAGCCTTGGCGGTCTTGCCTCCCGCGACCGCCGACACAGGTGCGGCAAGGCTCACTCGCGGCATCGTCACTCCACGCCGACGATGACCGGCCAGAGTGGCTGACCTCCGTCGATGAGTACGACGTCGACTCCGGGATGGTGCCGCTGCAGGGACTCGACGAGGGCGTCGGCGACCCCGGGGTCGAGGTCCTCGCCCCGCACGAGCGTGACCAGCTCGCCACCTCCGCCCACGAGTCGATCCGCCACCGCACCGGCCACCTGGGCGACGTCGACACCGATCTCGACGATGTCCCCCTCGGCCAGCCCGAGGACGTCTCCCACCTGGCACGGGCCCGCCGTGGTGAGGGCGTCCTTGGACGCGATGGTCACCGCTCCGTATCGGGTGGCGCCCACCGCCCGTGTCATCGCCACGACGGCGTCGTCGAAGCGTGCACCCGAGTCGTGCACGGCGATGGCCGCGAGACTCTGGACGATGGAGCGCGCGGGGATCACGGAGACGCGTAGTCCTTCGGATCGAGCTTGCTCGGCGGCGGCTTCGGCAACCGCGAGCGAGTCGGAGTCGCTCGGCAGCATGACGACCTCGGCGGATCCGGTGCGATGGACGCCTTCAAGGAGCTCGGCCGTGGAGGGCCGACGACGTGGCCGCGCGGGGACTGCGACCGCGCCGTACTCCGCGACCAGGGCGGCCGTGCCCGGCCCGTGGGTCACCACGACAAGCCCACGGCCGCTCAGCGGAGGAGTCGACGTCGCATCGGGCAGGTAGGTGACGCGGATGCGCTCGAGGGCGCCGACGGCGAGGCCAGCCTCGATCGCGGCCCCGGCATCGTGGACGTGCACGTGGACATTCCACAGATCCGCGTCGCCCGTGACCATGAGGGAGTTGCCGAGAGCCTCGAGACTGCCGCGAAGCCGTGCGACGCCCTCGGCCGTGGCGCTGATGAGGTACATCACCTCGTACGAGGGCTCACCGGCTGCGGTGACGGGTGCGCCATGGACCACGTGGGGCGCGGGGAGCTTGGCCCGGGTGTCGGGCCGGGCGCGACGACGGCGCACCCCCGTGACGACGTCGAGGAGGGCGTCGTAGACGACGACAAGCCCCTGGCCTCCCGCATCGACCACGCCCGCCTCGCGCAGCGCAGGCAATTGATCCGTGGTGAGCGCGAGAGCTGCGTGCGCGGCAGACACCGCGCTCTCGATGACCGAGACAGTCCCCTCTTCGGCCGCGACCGCTCGCTCAGCGGATTCGGCTGCGGCCCGGGCGACGGAAAGGATCGTCCCCTCGACCGGATGGGACACCGCGGCGTAGGCCTCATCGCTCGCGGCACGCAAGGCACGACCGACGATCTCCGCTGTGAGTGCGTCACCGTCGGCGGTCTCACCGAGGACACCCGCGACACCTCGCACGATCTGCGCGAGGATGACGCCCGAATTGCCGCGCGCTCCGAGGAGGGCGCCGCGGGCCATGGCGGCCGCCACGTCGGAGGTCTGCGCGCGAGTGCCCTCGACCTCCGCCACGTCGAACACATCGTCGATCGCGGCGCACGCAGACTCCACGGTGAGGAACATGTTGGTGCCCGTGTCGCCGTCGGGGACCGGGAAGACATTGAGGGCATCGATGGCCACCCGCTCCTCGCCCAGGGCCGCGAGGGAGGCCTCGGCCCAGGCCTGCACGGCGAGGGCATGCAGGCGGGTGGCCGGCGGCGCTGCCATGATCCCCTCCCCGCACATCCCCTCGGATGTGGCCTGAGTCACCGTATCCCCCGGGGCGGACCCCCGGGGGGCTCCCGGTTTGGGCCGCGGCGCCCGGCTCGGCTACCCTCATGGGGCTGCTGCCGATGGCAGCGGCACGCGACCTGGGCCCGCGGGGCCCGCGCCGACCACCTGAGGAGTTCACCGTGGCTGCCACCTGTGACGTCTGCGGCAAGGGCCCGGGCTTCGGCAACAGCATCTCGCACTCGCACCGTCGCACGTCGCGCCGCTGGAACCCCAACATCCAGTCCGTGCGCACGCTCATCGGTCGCACGCCCAAGCGCCTCAACGTCTGCACCTCCTGCCTCAAGGCAGGCAAGGTCACTCGCGCCTGACGCTCCCCCGTCCCGCTCTACGCGCGGAAATGCTCGAAGCCGGCGACCTGATCCACTTCCTGTCCGTCCACGCGCACGCACGCGCCTGAGCCGACCGCGGCCATGACCGTGCCCACGGGCACGAATCCCTCGGGCATCCGCGCATCCGCGGGGAATGCCGCCAGCAGGGCGTGATCATCCCCACCGCCCAGGATCCACGTGAGCGGGTCCAGGTTGTACGCCGATGCCGTCGTCACCACAGCCTCGTCCCGAGGCAGTGCCGCGCTGTCGATATCGATCGCGACGCCCGACGCCCGCGCCATCCGGTCGGCATCGAGCAGGAGGCCGTCGCTGATGTCCATGAGGGCGTGTGCGCCGGCATCCGATGCGCGGACGCCCGCCGGATAGTCCGGGCGCGGCCGCCGATGGGCATCGACGAGCGCCCGGGGCGAGCGGAAGCCGCGCGACAGCACGGCGAGGCCTCCGGCGGCACTGCCGAGCGTGCCGCACACAGCGATCACGTCACCGTCCTGCGCCCCTGACCTCAGGATCGGCGGACGCCCGCCGAGGTCACCGAAGGCGGTCACCCCGATGGTGATCGCATCACCGCGCACCAGGTCGCCACCGACCAGTGCAGCTCCAGCCCGACCCGCTTCCTCCAGCAGCCCCTTGAGGAAGCCATCGACCCATGCGATCTCGGTCTCGGGCGGCAGCGCAAGCGCGACGACGAGCGCCGTGGGCCGTGCACCCATGGCTGCGACGTCCGCGAGGTTCTCGGCGGCTGCCTTGTGACCGATATCGCCCGGCTCCGACCAATCGCGACGGAAGTGACGGCCCTCGACGAGCATGTCCGTCGTCACGACCATGCGGCCGTCCGAGCACGCCAGCACAGCCGCGTCATCGCCCGGCCCCACAGGCACCTCCGGCTGCGGGCCCGTGGCCTGCAGGATGCGCTCCACGACGGCGATCTCGCCGAGGTCTCCCACCGTCGTACCCGTCACGCTGCCTCC
>CAZLNF010000003.1:23829-29419 GCA_964560885.1 uncultured Actinomyces sp.
GACTCCGCGCCCAAGCGCGCTTTCGCCTTCTGCCCCTGGTCGCTAGTCTGCCTGCTAAGGCAACGGTAGGGAGGACGACATGAGCGTCCAGGCATATGTGCTCGTTCAGACCGAGGTGGGTGCCACGGCAGGCGTCCGCTCGGCCATTGCGGGGATCGCCGGCGTGGTCTCCGCAGAGGACGTCACCGGTCCCTACGACATCATCGCGCGGGTCGAGGCCGGGTCGATTGACGACCTTGGTCGCGAGGTCCTCAGCGCCATCCAGCAGGTCGGGGGCATCACGCGCACGCTCACGTGTCCCGTCGTCCACCTGTGACGGCCCCGTCCCGCCATGCCATCACGTCTGCTCCTCGCTCTCGCGGCGACCGCCTTCCTGGTCGGCTGCGGTCGCCAGGTCGCGGTGCCGCCCCCGGATGCGCCGGCCGAGGTCTGCGCCTCGGTGACCATCCCCACCACGGTCTCGGGCGCAGGACTGCGCCCCACCCCGGAGGCAGGTACGGCGGCCTGGGGCGAACCCCCCATCACCTACCGCTGCGGAGTGAGCCGACCCGCGTCCCTGTCGGCCACGTCGCGCCTCCTCGACGTCGCCGGCATCGGTTGGCTTCCGATCGAGGGCGAGGGGGGCACGGGCTTCATCGCGACCACGTGGCCATCGACCGCTGATCCGGTCTACGTCGAGGTGCTCGTGCCCGAGGACTACGCCGCACCGGCCGACGTGCTCATCGACATCTCGGCCGCACTTGTCGCAGCACCCGAGTGACGCCCCTCAGCGCAGGCCCGTGCCCCGCCGACGCGCATCATCGATGAGCAGGTCGAGCACCGTCGCGTAGTCGAGGCCACTCGCCGCACACATGCGCGGGAACATCGAGATGGGCGTGAATCCCGGCATGGTGTTGACCTCGTTGATCAGGACGGCATCACGCCGCACGAAGAAGTCGACCCGGGCGAGCCCCTCGCAGTCGAGTGTTTCGAAGGCTGCCACCGCGAGTCGGCGCACCTCATCCTCGACGTCCTGCGGGAGATCAGCGGGGACGATGAGCTCGGCCCCGTCATCGAGGTACTTGGCCTCGAAGTCGTAGAACTCGTGATCGCCCCGCACGATGATCTCGGCGCAGCGCGTGGCCATGGGTGCGCCCGACTCGTCGACGATGACGGCGCACTCGATCTCCCGCGCATCCGCGACATGGGACTCGATGATGAGCCGAGGATCCCAGGACCGTGCCTCTGCGATGGCGGTGTCGAGGCGGCTCGGGTCGCTCACCTTGGTGATGCCCACGGAGGATCCCGCCCGCGCGGGCTTGACGAAGACGGGATAGCCCAGCGCGGCCACCCTTTCTCGGACCTCCCCGGGATCGCGTTCCCACTGTGCCGCCGTGACGACCACACTCGACCCGACCGGCAATCCTGCCGCGGCGAGAAGTGCCTTCATGTGGCCCTTGTCCATCGCGGCAGCCGAGGCGAAGACACCGGATCCGACGTAGGGAATCCCCGCCATTTCGAGCAGCCCTTGCACGGTGCCGTCCTCCCCCCACGGTCCATGCAGGACAGGGAAGACGACATCGACGTCCCGGATCGCGTCAGGGGCATTGACCCCGGCGACCGGCTCGGGCAGCAGGACCGCGGAGTCACCGGTGTCCTCCACCGCCGGCAGCGCACCCGGTGCCGCTGCGGAGATTGCCGCCGGATCTGCGGCGACGCGCATCCAACGGCCATCGGGCAGGATGCCGATCGCCGTGACGTCGTAGCGCTCGCGATCCAGGGCACGCAGGATGCCCGCCGCGCTCAGGCACGAGATGGCGTGCTCGCTGCTGCGCCCCCCGAAGAGGACGAGCACCCGGACACGTCCCGGCGCGCGGATCCCGGTGCCTGCCACGCCCGAGACGTTAGTGCCCGACCCGAGCGTTAGGGTCGGCGCCATGCCGGAGCAGCCACCCTCCCCCTGGTCGGTCGACACGCAGCTCGTCCACGGCGGGCGCCCACCCGTCGAGCCCGGCAATCCGGTCAATCACCCCATCGAACTCTCGTCGACCTACCACGCGGGCGGGGCGATCGAGTACGCACGCGACGGGACGCTGGGCATGCGAGCCCTGGAGGAGGCAGTCGGGCCACTCGAGGGCGGTGAGGCCGTGGCCTTCGCCTCGGGCATGGCTGCCGCCAACGCGATCATGGACCTGCTGCCGGCGGGTGCCGTGGTCGTCGCGGCCGAGTTCACCTACACCGGCGTCGCGCTGCGCCTGCGCGAGCTTGACGAGCGCGGTGCGATCACCCTGCGTCGCGTGGACATCGCCGACACCACCGCCGTGGTCGAGGCGCTTGCGGGAGCGGATGCCGTCTGGATCGAGTCTCCGACGAATCCCATGATGGAGGTGGCTGACATCCCGGCCATCAGTGCCGCCGCGCACGCCGTCGGTGCTCTCGTCATCTGCGACAACACCTTCGCCACTCCACTGGGCCAACTCCCGATCGCCATGGGCGCCGACGTCGTCCTGCACAGTGGGACCAAGGCGATGGGCGGTCACTCCGACTGCCTCCTCGGCCTGGTGGTCACCCCGGATCCCGACCGAGCGACCGCCCTGCGGCTACGGCGCACCCTGCTTGGCGCGGCCCCCGGTGCGCTGGAGTGCTACCTCGTCCTGCGGGGCCTGCGCACGCTCGCCCTGAGGCAGGCGCGCTCCCAGGCGAGCGCGGAGATCATCGCGGCACGACTCGCGGAGCACCCTGCGGTGCAACGCGTGCGCTATCCCGGATTGCCGGGCGACCCCGGTCACGACCTGTGCGCACGACTGATGTCCGGGCCGGGCTTCATGATGGCCATCGAGGTGGCCGGCGGGGCGGAGGCAGCCCAGGCGGTCGCGGAGGCGACGACCCTGTGGGTCCACGCGACGAGTCTGGGCGGCGTGGAGTCGCTCATCGAGCGACGACGGCGCTGGCCCGCGGAGAATCCCCGCGTCCCCGAGGGCCTGCTGCGGCTGTCCGTCGGGATCGAAGACCCCGAGGACCTCTGGGCCGACCTGGCGCGCGCCCTCGACTCCTAACTCAGACGCGTCTCCGGTTTGGGCGAGCGCGACATGAAGGCGGCGAGCATCTCCCGCGGCTTCATGCCGTGGTGGACGACCTGCACTACCTGCTCCGTGATGGGCATGTCGACCCCGTGACGCGTCGCGAGATCGAGGATGGACTGGCAGCTCTTGACACCCTCGCACGTCTGCTTCGTCGCGGAGATGGTCTCCTCGACAGTGAGGCCCGAGCCCAGATTGACTCCGAAGGTGCGGTTGCGCGATAGCGGTGACTGGCAGGTGGCGATGAGGTCGCCGACGCCCGCGAGCCCCATGAACGTGAGCGGATCGGCGCCAAGCGCGGTGCCGAGCCGGGCCATCTCGGCGAGGCCGCGGGTGATGAGCGCGGCCTGGGAGTTCTCGCCGAAGCCCAGCCCGGCGGCCATGCCGTTGGCCAGGGCGATGACGTTCTTGACCGAGCCGCCCACCTCGACCCCCGCGACATCGGTGGTCCAGTACGCACGGAAGTAATCGGTCGTGCACGCATCCTGAAGGCGCTGCGCACTGGCGCGGTCCGAGCAGGCGACCGTCGTGGCAGCAGGCTGACGCAGGGCGATCTCCCGCGCGAGGTTGGGCCCGGAGACCACCGCGACGCGTGCCGAAGGGACCTGGGCCACGTCTTCGATCACCTGGCTCATGCGCAGCGTCGTGCCGATCTCGATGCCCTTCATGAGGCTGACGAGCACGCTGTCGGGTGCAAGATCTGGCCGCCAGCGCGCGAGGTTGTCACGCAGCGACTGGGCTGGTACGGCGAGCACGACCAGTGGGGCGCCTTCGAGCGCTTCGCGCTCATCGGCCGTCGCACGCAGGTCCGCGGGGAGGCGGATGCCCGGGTGATAGCGCTCGTTGACGTGCTCGTCATTGATCTGCTGCGCGACATCCTCGTCGCGGCTCCACATCACGACGTCACCGCCAGCGTCAGCGAGGACCATGGCGAAGGCAGTCCCCCACGAGCCTGAGCCCATGACCGCGACACGACTCATGCTGCTTCTCCCCTGCTCATCTGCGACTGATCCTCGCGCACCTCACGAAGCAGGGAGGTGATTGCTGCCATGACCCGGTCGGTCGCCACGCGAAGTGCCTCGGCATCGGGCTCGCCGTCCGTGCGCAGGTCATCGAGGTCCACCGGGGGACCGACGAGGACGTGCATCGTCTTGCGCGGGAAGGCCTTGAACTCTTTGCGATACGGGCCCATGACCTCTTGCGCTCCCCAGTGGGCCATGGGGATGACGGGGACTCCCGCGGTGAGGGCGATGCGCGCGGCTCCCGACTTGGCGGGCATCGGCCACAGATCCGGGTCCTTGGTGATGGTGCCCTCGGGATAGACGATGACGCACTCCCCCGAGGCCGCGGCCTGCACGGCAGCCTCCACCGCCGCGGCGGCATCCTTCGTGCCGCGCATCACCGGGATCTGCCCAGCATTGCGCATCACCCAGCCCACCACCGGCATGCGAAAGAGTGAATCCTTGGCGAGGAATCGCGGTGGACGACCGTTGTCCCACAGGACGTGGGAGATCACGATGGGGTCGAACCAGGACAGGTGGTTGGCGGCGAGCACCATTCCGCTGTCGACATCGAGGTTGCTGGTGCCGCGCCAGTCGCGTCGGGTGATGAGCATCATGATGGGCCTCAGGATCACCGCCGCCATGCGGTAGGCAAACCCGAGCCGGTCGCTCCTCGTCACCCGAGACACGCTGCCTCACCTCCCTTCGCGGCAGTCTCCCAGGATCCAGGGGGCCCTGTCAGGAAGACACCCATCGACGCCGTGGGATGCTCGCGCCGTGGAAGGGTCCTGGCGCATCGTGATCCCCCTGCGGCTCAGCGACGCCAAGACCCGGCTCTCGACGCAGACCGCACCGCGCAGGCGCGCGCTCGTCATCGCCATGGCACTCGATGTCATCTCCGCGGCTGCGCACTGCCCGCTCGTGGGCGACACGGTGCTCGTCGCCGACCAGGAGGGCCTCGATGCCGCGGCCGCCGCAGGCGCGCGTGCGGTCCTGGACCCCGGCCTGGGCCTCAACGCCGCCATCCGCGCGGGAGCAGCCGATGCACCCGGCCCCGTGGCCGCACTCCTCGCCGACGTGCCCTGTGCGACGCCGGACCTCATCTCCCTGGCGCTGTCCGCATGCACCGGGGAGCCCGCCATCATCAGCGACGCCGAAGGCATCGGGACGACACTGCTCGCCGCCGGCGACGCCCGCTCACTTGATCCGCGCTTCGGGACACGCTCCCGGGCGGCGCACATCGCCGCGGGCGCCCGCGAGATCGTGGATCCCATCCCGGGGACCTTGGCAGGGCTACGACGAGACGTCGACAGCGAGGTCGACCTCTGGGACGCCCGGCGCATCGGCCTCGGCGCCTTCACCCGAGCGGCGCTCGACGACGCATAGACATGAAGAAGCGGGGCCGGGCATTGCCCGACCCCGCTTCTTCTCGTCCGTGGACTACTTCTTCTTTGCAGCCTTCTTGGCGGGAGCCTTCTTGGCCGGAGCCTTCTTGGCCGGAGCCTTCTTGGCCGGAGCCTTCTTGGCCGG
>CAZLNF010000004.1:0-25314 GCA_964560885.1 uncultured Actinomyces sp.
AGTCCGTAGTCCTGCCGTCCTGGTTCGTGGTCGTAGACGTGCACGGTGTGTGCGATCCCCGCGCGCTGCAGGGCCACGAGGGCCGGGGTGCCGGCCGCCTGGCGGCGGGCCATCAGCAGACGCCGAAGGGCTCACGGGCGAGGTCGACCGCCGGGAGGGAGGGCACGTGCTGGATGAGCGCAGTCTCGCGCCGCAGGAAGGTGAGCTCGTCGCGCAGGCGAGTGGAGTCATCAGTCGCCTCGAGGAAGCCCTGACGGGTGCCCAGGTCCGCGACGACCGCTGCACCGACCAGGTAGGACAGCACGCGTGCGTCGTCGGGGAGTTCGGTGTCTTCCGGCTCGTCGGTGAGCAGGTCTCGGTACTCCTGGAACCGCGCCGCCACGGAGCGGGCGAGGGGGATGCTCGCGTCGCCCGGCTCTTCCTCCAGCCATTCCACCCGTGCTTGCGCGTAAGGCAGTCCGTCCACGAGATCGAGGACACGGAAGCGGTGCGTGCCCACGGCGACGATGTCGGCTCGGCCGTCCGGCAGAGTGGTGACTTCCCGCAGGGAGGCGAAGGTGCCCACGGCATGGAGGGCGCGCACACCATCCGTGCCGACCTCGTGTCCCTCGCGGATCGCGATGACGCCGAACCCGCGTTCCTCTTCGGGGACTTCCTGCAGGTCGACCAGGAGCTGGCGATATCTCGGCTCGAAGATATGCAGGGGCAGGACAAGGCCCGGGACCAGGACGCTGGACAGCGGGAAGAGTGGGATGACTCGTGCCGACGTCACATATGCAGGCTAGACCTACAATCGTCTCCATGATCCAGCGGATCGACCTGCGCGGTTCGGATGCCGACCCGCGCACGGTCCTGCCCCGAGCAGCCATCGACGTCGAGGAAGCGACCGCGACGGTCCTTCCGATCGTGCGCGATGTCCAGGCCCGAGGGGCCGAGGCGGTGCTCGACTGGACGGAGCGCTTCGACGGCGTCCGACCCGCTCACCTGCGCGTGCCCGACGAGGCGATCGCCGCAGCGGTCGAGGGCCTGGATCCATCCGTCCGCGCGGCGCTGGAGGAGTCGATCCGCAGGGCGCGCATCGTGCACTCCGATCAGGTGCGGGCCGAGACGACGACCACCGTCGTCGAAGGCGGCACGGTCACCGAGCGCTGGGTGCCGGTCTCGCGAGTGGGGCTCTATGTCCCTGGCGGTCGCGCGGTGTATCCGAGCAGCGTCGTCATGAACGTCGTCCCGGCCCAGATTGCCGGCGTCGAGTCGCTGTGCGTCGTCTCCCCGGCTCAGGCTGACCACGCTGGCCTTCCCCATCCCACGATCCTCGCCGCGTGCGGACTTCTCGGAGTCGACGAGGTGTACGCCGCGGGAGGCGCACAGGCGATCGCGATGCTCGCCTACGGCGTCGACCTGCCCGGCGGCGGCCGATGCCAACCCGTGGACATGGTCACCGGGCCCGGCAACGTCTGGGTGACGGCGGCCAAGCGCGTCTTGAAGGGTCAGATCGGCATTGACTCCGAGGCAGGCCCCACCGAGGTCGCCGTGCTGGCGGACGACACGGCCGACCCCGTGCATGTCGCGGCCGATCTCATCAGTCAGGCCGAGCACGACACCCTGGCTGCTGCTGTCCTCGTCACGACATCGCCTGCCCTCGCCGATGCCGTGGACCAGCAGGTCGAGGACCAACTGGCCCGGACCAAGCACGTCGAGCGCATCAGCGAGGCGCTCTCGGGGCCGCAGAGCGGCATCGTGCTCGTGGACGACATCGATCAGGGCCTGCGCGTCGTCGATGCCTACGCCGCGGAGCATCTGGAGATCCACACCCGCGATGCCCGGGCCGTCGCCGAGCGCGTGCGCAATGCGGGTGCGATCTTCGTGGGCACCCACGCGCCCGTCTCGCTCGGCGACTACTGCGCCGGCTCCAATCACGTCCTCCCCACGGGAGGGTCCGCGGCGTACTCCTCGGGTCTGTCCGTGCAGACCTTCCTGCGCGGCCTGCACATCATCGACTACGACCGCGCAGCGCTCGAGGGAGTCGCCGGCCACGTCGTTGCCCTCGCGCTCGCCGAGGACCTCCCCGGTCACGCTGCGGCCATCACCGTCCGGCTGCCAGGCTGACGGGGCGCACATGACCTGGTTGCCTCCCGTGCGCGAGGACCTGCGCGGGGCAAGCCCCTATGGCGCACCCCAACTCGACGTGCCGGTCCGACTCAACACCAACGAGAATCCCTTCCCGCCATCGCCGGAGCTCGCCGAGCGGATGGGGCGCGCGGTGGCCGAGGCGGCCACCTCCGTCAACCGCTATCCCGACCGCGAGGCCTGGGCCTTGCGCGAGGACCTCGCCGGCTATCTCCGTCGCGAGTCCGACGTGGTCATCCCTCCCGAGATGGTGTGGGTCGCCAATGGCTCCAACGAGGTCATGCAGCACGTCTTCTCGGCATTCGGGGGCCCGGGGCGCCTCGCGATGGGCTTCTCGCCTACCTACTCGATGTACGAGCAGTACGCGCGCGACACGCACACCCGCTATCGCACGGTCGGCAGGCGCGCAGACTTCGGCCTCGATGCCGCGATGGTCGTCGCTGCGATGATCGGCGGGTCGCCGGACATCGTCGTGCTCACCTCGCCCAACAACCCCACCGGGACCGCGCTGTCCCTCGATGTCGTCTCGGCCGCCTGCGCCATGTCAGCGGGAGTCGTCGTCGTCGACGAGGCCTACGCCGAGTTCCGTCGCCCGGGCACTCCCACGGCGCTCAGCCTGCTCGAAGCCCACCCCAACCTCATCGTCACGCGCACGATGAGCAAGGCATTCGCCCTGGCCGGGGCACGCGTCGGCTACGCGATGGCAAGTCCGGAGGTGATCGATGCGCTCAGGGTCGTGCGCCTGCCCTATCACCTCTCGAGCGTCACCCAGGCTGTCGCGCGCACGGCGCTGGAGTCCAGTGACGAGCTGCTCGGCCAGGTCGATCTCATTCGCCGTGAGCGTGACTCCCTGGTGGCGTGGCTCCGCGCGCTCGGTGTGCGCGCCGTGGACTCCGATGCCAACTTCATCCTCCTGGGTGAGTTCACCGACCGCCATCGCGCCTGGCAAGGGCTCCTGGATCGTGGCGTGCTGGTGCGTGAAGTGGGTCCGGAGGGCTGGCTTCGCGTCACGGTGGGGACACCGGAGGACAACAGCGCCTTCCGCACGGCCCTCGCCGAGGTCGTCGCCCTGGACGGCATGATGGTTCCCGCTGCCGAAGACGACGGCGGCCTGGATGGAGGCACCCCATGAGTCGCACCGGCCGCGTCGAGCGGACGACCAAGGAGAGCAGCGTGCTCGTCGAGATCGACCTCGACGGCTCGGGGCGCGCTGATGTCCAGACGGGTGTGCCCTTCTTCGATCACATGCTGAGCCAGTTGGGCAAGCACGGGGGATTCGACCTCACCGTCCGGACGACGGGTGACCTCGAGGTCGATGCGCATCACACGGTGGAGGACACCTCCCTCGCGCTGGGCGCTGCCTTCCGCGAGGCGCTGGGCGATGCTGCCGGCACGCGCCGTTTCGGTGACTCCCTCGTCCCCCTCGACGAGTCCCTGTGCCAGTGCGCGGTGGACCTGTCAGGTCGGCCCTACCTCGTGCACGTGGAGCCCGAGATCGTGGAGCTCATCGGCTCCTACGACACCACCCTGACGCGCCACATCTTCGAGTCGTTCGTCGCCACGGCGCAGATCACACTGCACGTCCGCGTCCTCAATGGTCGCAATGCCCACCACGTCGTGGAGGCGCAGTTCAAGTCCTTCGCGCGTGCGTTGCGCGACGCCGTGGCCCTCGATCCCCGCGTCGTCGGTGTGCCCTCGACCAAGGGCACGCTCTCGAGCCACGAGTCCGCGGAGGCGTGATGGGCTGGACCGCCGTACTCCTGCTCGCCCTCGCCGCCTTCCTCGGGGGTGGTGTCTACTCCTTCGCTAAGCAGGGCAAGCGCAATGCCGCAGTGATCCTGGGCATCCTGGCCGTGATGGCACTCATCGGTGGCGCCCTCTATGCCTGGGATGCCATCTGATGCCATCCGTCGTCGTCCTCGACTACGGCTCCGGCAACCTCCGATCCGCGCAGCGTGCACTCGAGCGGGCCGGTGCCACCGTGACGGTGACCGCGGAGGCCGACGCGGTGCTGGCAGCCGATGGCCTCGTGGTGCCCGGAGTGGGCGCCTTCGCCGCGTGCATGGCCGGCCTGACCGGGGTCGATGGACCGAAGCTCATCGGGCGTCGCCTGGCCGGTGGACGCCCCGTGCTGGGCATCTGCGTGGGCATGCAGGTGCTCTTTGACGCGGGAGTCGAGCACGGGGTCGAGACACCAGGGCTCGCCGAGTGGCCGGGGACCGTGGAGCGACTGCAGGCCGAGGTCCTGCCGCACATGGGCTGGAACACCGTCGCCCCTCCGGAGGACTCGCGGATGTTCGAGGGCGTGCGCGAGGAGTACTTCTACTTCGTGCACTCCTACGGCGTGCTGCACTGGAGCCTGCCGCCATCAGACCTCATGGCTGCCCCGGGTGTGACCTGGACGACGTACGGCACTCCCTTCGTGTCGGCGGTCGAGAACGGCCCCCTCTGGGCCACGCAGTTCCATCCGGAGAAGTCCGGTGACGCCGGCGCACGTGTGCTCCGCAACTGGCTCGGGACCCTGGGCTAGGCATGGCCAAGGAGCGTGCGCGCAAGCGCGCCGAGCGCGAGGCCACCGCGGCTCGAGAGCGCGAGCAGCGTGCGCGTCGACGTGCGCGCAAGGATCGCATCGCGCGCGTGCGCGATTCGGTGGCTGCCGCGATCCCCGATCGACCCCGGGTCACCCCAGGGTTGCTCGCCCGACGTCGCCGGCGACGCCTCACCGTCTTCGTGCTCGGCATCATCGCCATCCAGGTGCTCACCTGGCCCTTCCTGCCGTCGTGGACCGGTCGCCTCGTCGTCCTCGGGCTGACACTGCTCGCGGCGCCCGTGGTGTGGGTCCTCAGCTTCGGCCGCGTCTAAGGCGCCGACTAAGGTGACGGAATGTCCCTAGGAACCCGCTTCGAGTTGCTCCCCGCCGTCGACATCGCCGACGGCACCGCCGTCCGCCTCGTCCAGGGCGAGGTGGGCACGGAGACGTCGTACGGCGATCCCGTCGCCGCGGCGCGGCAGTGGGTGGATCAGGGCGCCTACTGGCTTCACGTGGTCGACCTCGATCGGGCCTTCGGGCGCGGCACCAACGCCGATCAGGTCGCGGCCATCGTGCGCGATGTCCGGGATCGCTGCCATGTCGAGGTGGCCGGAGGCATTCGCGATGACGAGTCCCTGGCGGCCGCGCTTGCGACAGGCGCGCACCGGGTCGTGATCGGCACCGCCGCGATGGAGTCACCCGATTGGGTCGCACGCGTCATCGCCGAGCACGGTGATCGCATCGCCGTGTCGCTCGACGTCCGCGGCACGACGCTCGCGGCTCGCGGCTGGACCCAGGAGGGCGGCGATGTCTTCGAGGCCATCGATCGACTCGATGCAGCGGGCTGCGCCCACTACATCGTGACGGACGTGGAGCGCGACGGCACGATGCACGGCCCGCATTTCCATCTGCTCCACCGCATCTGCAAGCACACCACGACCCCGATCATCGCCTCGGGCGGGATCGCCACACTCGAGGATGTGCACAAGCTCGTCGAGATGATCCCCCAGGGGATCGTGGGCGCTGTTGTGGGCCGTGCGCTCTACGACGGTGCCTTCACCTTCCCCGAGCTCGTCGCTGCCATCGAGCCCAGGATCGACCTGTGGACCTGGGGTCCGCCGCAGCCGTGAGCCTCGCCGTCCGCGTGATCCCCTGCCTCGATGTCGACGCGGGGCGCGTCGTCAAGGGCGTCAACTTCGAGGGGCTTCGTGACGCGGGGGATCCCGTGGAGTTGGCCCATCGTTACGACGCCGAGGGCGCTGACGAGCTCGTCTTCCTCGACATCACGGCCTCGTCGGATGCGCGCGAGACGACGTATGACATGGTCCGCCGCACTGCAGATCAGGTCTTCATCCCGCTCACCGTCGGGGGTGGCGTGCGCTCGGTTGCCGACTTCGATCGCCTCCTCCGGGCGGGGGCCGACAAGGTCAGCCTGAGTACCGCTGCCGTCCAGGGTCCGGAGCTCATCGACGAGGCCGCACGCCAGTTCGGCTCCCAGTGCGTGGTCCTGTCCGTCGACACTCGGCGCGCGCCGGGCACTGCTTCGGGCTTCGAGGTCACCACCCATGGGGGCCGCGAGGGGACGGGTCTCGACACCCTCGCCTGGGTGAGCGAAGCGGTGGACCGCGGGGTGGGGGAGATCCTCCTCAACTCGATGGACGCCGATGGCACCCGTGACGGCTTCGACCTGGAGCTCATCCGCGTGGTCCGCGAGCGCGTGAATGTCCCGATCATCGCGAGCGGAGGTGCGGGGGAGGCCGCCCATGCGGTGCCCGCGGTGCGTGCGGGGGCCGATGCCGTGCTCGCCGCAAGCATCTTCCACTTCGGAGATGTCACGATCGCTGAGGTCAAGCGTGCGCTCGCGTCCGCGGGACTCCCGGTGCGCCCGGCGGTCGCGTCGGCTTCCCGATAGCGGACAATGGCGTGATGAGCGAGGTGCGCTACGACGAGCACGGTCTGGTGCCGGTCGTCGTGCAGCAGTGGGACACCGGTGAGGTGCTCATGCTCGCGTGGATGGACGACGAGGCGCTGCGGCGCACGCGCGAGACGGGCCGTGCGACGTACTGGTCTCGCAGTCGGCAGGAGTACTGGGTCAAGGGCGAGACATCGGGCAACGTCCAGGAGGTGCGCGAGGTGCGTGTCGACTGCGACGGCGACACGGTGCTCCTGCTCGTGGACCAGCACGGTGTCGCATGCCACACCGGGTCACGGACCTGCTTTACGCCCGAGCCGGACCCTCGCGCATGAGCGAGCGTCGCGCCTGGGGCTTCCCCCTTCCCGCCCCGGGAGGCACCGCCCCCGGCCTCGACCGCTTCCGCGAGCTGGCTCCCGGCCGTCGCGTGATCCCGGTCGTGCGCAGGCTCCTCGCCGACGGCGAGACTCCGGTCGGGCTCTATCGCAAGCTCGCACAGGAGCGACCCGGGACCTTCCTCTTGGAGTCCGCCGAACACGGCCGGGCCTACTCCCGCTTCTCCTTCATCGGTGTCCGCAGCAGCGCGCTCCTCACCGAGCGGGACGGCGCCGTGGCCTGGTGGGGCACGCCGCCGCACGATGTCCCCACCGAGGGCGACCCCCTGGCGGCACTGCGCGCCACGGTCGACCTGCTGCGCACCGATCGACCCGAGGGGCTGCCACCCCTGACCGGTGGCATGGTCGGCTACCTGTCCTACGACGCGGTGCGCCGATGGGAGCGCGTCGCGGATGCCAATCCTGACGAGCTTCACGTGCCTGAGCTCGGCTTCCTGCTCGCCACGGATCTCGCCGTGCTGGACCACGCTGATGGCACCGTGCTGCTCATTGCCAATGCCGTCAACGTCGACAACACCGACCGCCGGATCGATGAGGCATGGCACGACGCCATTGGCCGGCTCGATGCCATGGAGCGCGACCTCGAACTTCCGGCTCCGTCCACGGTCGCGACGTACGACCCCGAGGCGACGACCGAGGTGGTCGACCGCACGACGTCGGAGGATTTCCGGCGCAGTGTGCGGGAAGCGCAGGAGCTCATCCGGGCCGGTGACGCCTTCCAGGTGGTCGTCTCGCAGCGCTTCGATGCGCACTGCCCCGCAAGCGCCCTGGATGTCTATCGCGTCCTGCGAGTGACCAATCCGAGCCCCTACATGTATCTCCTGCGCATCCCGCGAGTCGATGGTGACGGGGTGGACTTCGACATCGTGGGTTCATCACCCGAGGCGCTCGTGACCGTGCACGAAGGGCGGTGCCGGGTCCACCCGATCGCGGGCACTCGGCCGCGCGGAGCGACCGCGGAGGAGGACGCCGCACTTGTCGACGGTTTGCTCGCCGACGAGAAGGAGCGTGCCGAGCACCTGATGCTCGTCGACCTCGGACGCAATGACCTCGGCCGTGTCTGCCTGCCCGGTTCTGTCGAGGTGGTGGAGTTCATGCAGGTCGAGCGCTACTCCCACGTGATGCACCTTGTCTCGACCGTGGTCGGCGCGCTCCAGCCGGAGAGCACGTCCCTCGATGCGCTCGTGGCCACCTTCCCGGCCGGCACGCTCTCGGGTGCTCCCAAGCCTCGCGCGATGTCGATCATCGACGATCTGGAGCCAGCTCGGCGCGGGCTCTATGGCGGCGTCGTGGGCTACGTCGACTTCGCCGGTGATCTCGACACCGCCATCGCCATCCGCACCGCGCTCATCCGGGGGGACCAGGCCCACGTGCAGGCAGGCGCGGGGGTCGTCGCTGACTCCGATCCTGCCTCCGAGGACGCGGAGTGCAGGGCGAAGGCGGCCGCCGTGCTGCGTGCCGTGGCCATCGCGGGCAGCCTGCGCGGGATAGGCAAGCGATGACGTCGCCCGGTCGGCGCTTCGGGGGCGTCGTCGTTGTGCTTCTCATTGCTTCCCTCGGCGTGCTGGCGTCCTACGGCGCGACGTGGGCCGTGGCGCTCGTGCCGGTCTTCGCTGGTGCCGAGGGGGGCGTGACCCCAGGACGCGAGGTGAGCCTCACGGGGCGTGACCTTGCACCTCTCGGAGCCGCCATGGGATGGGTCGGTCTCGCGGCCATCGCGGGACTGCTGGCCACGCGCACGTGGGGACGGCGCGTCACCGGCTTCGTCCTCGTCCTCGCTGGCGGTGCCGCGGGTGTCACGGGTCTGGTCTTCGGCTTGACGGAGGCGGCGACCGGGGGCGGTGGCACCTTCGTCGCGGCGGCGCTCGGAGATGCCGCGGATCAAGCGACCACCGAGGTCTCGGTCACCGTGTGGTGGCTGCCCGCCGCCATAGCGGGCCTGGCCATGCTCGCGTGCGGGCTCCTCGCCGTCCTCGACGGTCCCGCCGGGCCCCGGCGCGGCGCGCGGGACCCCCGAACGGACGGGGCCACCGGGGTGCCGAGCGCGGCTGCGGCATGGGATGCGCTCGACCGCGGGGAGGACCCCACGCTGGACGACGAGCCGAGCGCCCCATCCGATACCGGTCCTGGTTCAATGGGGAGCGCGGCATCCGATTCGATCGGAAGTGCGGCATCCGATACCCGGGCAGAGGAGGAGCGATGAGCGCCGGCAGTCACGGTTCCACCCCCGCGGCATGGACCCTGGTCGTCATCGTGACCCTGGGCGTCACCGTGTCCACCGTGGGACTCGTCGTCGGCCAGTGGCCGGTGTTCTGGGCCGGTGTCGGCATTGCCGCGATCGGCGCGATCGTCGGTGGCGTCATGAAGGCTGCGGGACTCGGCAAGCCCCGTCAGCACGCCTCCTGACCCCGCTCTGGCAGCCCACGAGACGCCCCTTTGGCCCCCGTCGATCGCCGACCGCTCATCCTCGTCGTCGAGGACGAAGCTCCCATCGCTGACGTCCTTCGGCTCTACCTCGACCGAGCGGGCTACGACGTCGCCGTCGAGGCGGACGGTCTGAAGGGTCTCGCGGCTGTCCGAGACCGACATCCCGATGCGGTGATTCTCGACGTGGGACTCCCCGGCATCGACGGGACCGAGATCTGTCGGCGCATGCGTGCCGAAGATGATTGGACCCCTGTGCTGTTCTGTACCGCCAGGGATGACGAGGTCGATCGCGTCCTCGGGCTCGAAATGGGCGGCGACGACTACATCACGAAGCCCTTCAGTCCGCGTGAGGTTGTGGCGAGGGTCAAGGTCGCTCTGCGACATGCCCGGTCCCCCGAGACAGGCGACCACCTCGTCCTCGGCCGGGTGTCCCTGGATCGGAGCACGCGACGCGTCACCGTCGATGGCGACGAGGTGGCCCTGACCGCCACGGAATTCGACCTCCTCGCCTACCTCATGGGGCGTCCCGGACGCGTGATCACGCGTGACCATCTGCTCGAGGAGGTCTGGGGTTACGCCGCCATCGTGGGCACGCGCACCGTCGACGTGCACATCGCGCAGGTGCGCGCCAAGCTCGGCGACGCGAGTCCCATTCGCACTGTCCGCGGCGTGGGCTACTCCGCGGAAGTCGCGTGAAGCGCCTGCGGATCCTGCCCGCGACCGTGCTCCTCGCGGTCGCGGTGGCCACCATCGCAGCCGTCGTGGCCGCCCTTGTCTCGCTGCCGCTCATCCGCAGCAATGCCGAGGCCGTCGCCACGGCCGAACTCGCTCGCCTCGCCGACCTCACGGCGACCGCGCTCCGCGTGGATCCCCAGGGCCGCTACATCCTGCCCCCGCGGGTGGCGGGCGTGCTCGAAGTCGAGCAGGTGACGGCCTACGTCGTAGGCCCGGGTGCTTCGGAACTGCCCGAGGGGGTGACCACCGATGACGTCGCGGCGGTCACCACCGGCGACAGCGTGGAGACCCGGGTCGATACCCAGGCGGGTGCGGTGCTCGTCGTGGGGCGTCCCTACGAACCCGGCATCGGCGTCATCTTGGTCCAGCCTTCCTCGGTCGCGGGCGGCACCGCCACCGAGGTCATCGTGCGACTCCTCATCGCGCTGGTGATCGGCCTTGCCATCGCGGTGGCGATTGCGCTTGCCGCGGGTGCGTGGCTCACGACTCCACTGCGCAGGGCTGCTGACGCCGCGCTCAGACTGGGCAGGGGGGAGCGCGGCATCCACGTGCGGCCCGAGGGTCCGGCCGAGGTGGCCGACATGGCCGATGCCCTCAACCGCCTCGCCGCGGCTCTGGCGATCTCCGAAGGACGCCAGCGGGAGTTCCTGCTCTCGGTGTCGCATGAGCTGCGCACTCCCATCACCTCCGTCCGTGGTTACGCCGAGGCACTCGCGGATGGTCTTGTCGATGGAGACGACGTCGCGCGCACGGGGACCGTGATGGCCGCGGAGACGGAGCGCCTCGACCGACTCGTCAGCGATCTGCTCGACCTCGCTCGACTGCGCGCGGACGACTTCGTCATCGAATGTGTCGACGTCGATCTGGGCGCGATGCTGGCGGATGCCTCGGAGGTCTGGGCCGATCGCTGCCAGCGAGCGGAGGTCCGCCTCGAGGTCGACCTGCCTGCAGAGCCCATCATCGTGCGTGCCGATCCACTGAGGCTCCGGCAGGTGATCGACAACCTTGCGGAGAATGCCCTTCGCGTCGTGCCGTCGGAGGGCGTGATCGCGATGGTGGGTCGCGTGGAGGATGGCTGGGGCGTGCTGGAGGTGCGCGATTCCGGCCCGGGGCTCGCGCCCGATGACATGGACGTCGCCTTCGAGCCCGGGATCCTGCACGAGAGGTATCGCGGGCTCCGTCCTGTCGGCACGGGGCTCGGCCTCGCCCTTGTGGGGCGACTTGCCGCGGGCATGGCCGGGTGGGCACGTGCGAGCACCGCCCCCGAGGGGGGTGCCTCCTTCGCTGTGGGAGTTCCCCTCGCAGTCCTGCCTCCCGGGTCCGGGTCGGCGTAGTCTGCCGTCATGGCCCTCGCACCAGCGCCGTCTGCGGCCGAGCCCACGGTCGACGCGCGTCCGCGCGCGCGCAGGCTCGTCGGCCCGGTGTCCGCGGCAGCAGGCGTCATCCTCGCGACCGGCTACATCCGCCTTGTCGATCCCAATCAGCCGGGCCACTACCCGATGTGCCCGACGCTGGCACTGATGGGCATCGACTGCCCCGGATGCGGTGGCCTGCGCGCGACGCATGCACTGGCGAATGGCGACATCGCCACCGCGTTCGACCACAACGCGCTCTTCGTTGTCCTCGTTCCTCTCCTGGTCGGCCTGTGGGCGGTGTGGGCGTACCGCGCGTGGACGGGCGTCACCCCGGCGCGCACTCCGACGCGCGACAAGGTGTCGCGCGCCGCGCCCATCATCGTGCTCGTCCTTGCCATGGCCTTCGCGGTCGTGCGCAATTTTGTGCCCTTCCTGGGCTCGGGAGCGGGCTGACGTCACCGCGTCCGGCGAGCGGGGGGCGGGTGAGCAAAGAAGGCTCCCCTGTGGCACGCTGACGACGTGAATGCGCGGCGTGGGTCACGCCCAGTCAGCGGGGGTGAGCGATGACTGTCCTTGATGACATCATCGCCGGAGTCCGCGCCGACCTCGATCTGCGCATGGAGACCGTCCCGCTCGACGAAGTCAAGGCGGCAGCGGCGCGCATGCCGGCACCGCGTGATGCCGAGGGACTTCTCCGGGAGCCGGGGGTCGGCGTCATCGCCGAGGTGAAGCGCGCGAGCCCGAGCAAGGGCCGTCTGGCCGAGATCGATGATCCCGCGCAGTTGGCCCGTGACTACGAAGCCGGTGGCGCGAGGTGCATCAGCGTCCTGACGGAGCAGCGTCGTTTCGGCGGATCCCTCGACGACCTTCGCGCCGTGCGATGCGCGGTCGATATTCCGGTCCTGCGCAAGGACTTCATCGTGACGAGCTATCAGCTCTGGGAAGCCCGTGCCCATGGAGCCGATGTTGTCCTCCTCATCGTCGCTGCGCTCGACCAGAACGCGCTCGTGAGTCTCATTGAGCGCACCCGCTCGCTGGGCATGACACCCCTGGTCGAAGTCCACGAGGCCGATGAGGTGGATCGAGCCCTGGCGGCAGGAGCCACGATCATCGGGGTCAATGCGCGCAACCTCAAGACACTGGAGGTCGACCGCGGGACCTTCGCGCGGCTCGCACCGCGCATTCCCGACTCCTGCCTGCGCATCGCAGAGTCCGGTGTGCGCGATCCCCGGGACCTCATCACCTACGCCGAGGCAGGGGCTGACGCCGTGCTGGTCGGCGAGAGCCTGGCGACCTCGCCGGATCCCCGCGCCGCCGTGCACGATCTCGTGACGGCGGGTTCTCACCCCGCGCTGAGAGGCACACGTGGCTAGTCCCCAGGTAGAAAGCACCGAGGCGGTCAGCACCGAGGTGGCACCGGGGCACTTCGGCCCCTACGGCGGTCGCTTCGTGCCGGAGGCTCTCACCGCGGCACTCGATGGACTCGAGGCCGCCTTCACCGAAGCCATGGCGGACCCGGACTTCCACGCTGAACTCGATCACCTCCATCACACCTACACCGGGCGGCCGAGTCCGCTCACCGAGGCGGTGCGCTTCGGCCAGGAGCACTGCGGGGGTGCTCGGATCTACCTCAAGCGCGAGGACCTCAATCACACCGGATCCCACAAGATCAACAACGTCCTCGGCCAGGCCCTGCTCACCGTCCGCATGGGCAAGAAGCGTGTGATCGCAGAGACGGGGGCGGGCCAGCACGGTGTCGCGACCGCCACTGCTGCGGCACTTCTCGGCCTGGACTGCGTGGTCTACATGGGGGAGGAAGACACCAGGCGCCAGGCGCTCAACGTTGCCCGGATGAGGCTGCTGGGCGCCACGGTCGTGCCGGTGACGGCCGGCAGCCGCACCCTCAAGGACGCGATCAACGAAGCCATGCGCGACTGGGTCACCACCGTGGACGAGACGCACTACATCCTCGGCACCGTGACCGGCCCGAGTCCCTTCCCCACGATGGTGCGTACCTTCCAGTCCATCATCGGCCGAGAGGCCCGCGCTCAGATCCTCGAAGCCGCCGGTCAGCTCCCCGATGCGGTTGCCGCGTGCGTAGGCGGGGGATCCAACGCCATGGGCATCTTCGCGGCGTTCCTCGACGATCCGACCGTCGCGCTCTGGGGATTCGAGGCGGGCGGTGACGGCGTAGAGACAGGCCGTCACGCGGCTCGGTTCGCAGGCGGGGCACCGGGAGTGCTGCACGGTGCGCGCACCTACGTCATGCAGGACGAGTGGGGGCAGACCGTGCCCTCCCACTCCATCAGCGCCGGACTCGACTACCCGGGCGTGGGTCCCGAGCATGCCTGGCTGCACGACACAGGACGCGCGCACTACGCGCCCGTCACCGACACGGAGGCGATGGATGCCTTCGAGAAGCTGTGTCGCACGGAGGGCATCATCCCCGCGATCGAGACCGCCCACGCCCTTGCGGGTGTCATGCGCCTGGGCCACGAGCTCGGCCCGGATGCGGTGATCCTGGTCAACCTGTCCGGTCGGGGCGACAAGGACGTGGCCACCGCTGCTCGCTGGTTCGGGCTCCCGGCGGTCGACGAGGCTGCCGAGGGTCGATGACGGCTCTCTCCCAGGCCTTCGCCCAAGCACGAGCAGAGGGGCGGGCCGCCCTCATCGGCTATCTCCCCGCCGGTTTCCCCACGCGTGACGACAGCGTCCGCCTCATGCGCGCGATGGTGGGCGCCGGTGTCGACATCGTCGAAGTCGGACTGCCCTATTCCGACCCGCTCATGGACGGGCCCGTCATCCAGGCGGCAGCCGATCAGGCACTGCGCGGGGGCACCACGCCGGCAGATGTGATTGCCATTGCCGGCGAGGTCGCGCAGTCAGGAGCGGCGACCGTGGTGATGTCCTATTGGAACCCGGTCGAGCGATTCGGTGTCGATGCCTTCGCACGCGACCTCGCCGCTGCGGGCGGGTGCGGAGTCATCACTCCCGATCTCACCCCCGAGGAGTCAGCTGACTGGGCGGCTGCCACATCGGCGTACGACATCGACCGCATCTACCTCGTCGCTCCGTCGAGCACCGACGACAGGCTGCGCGTCGTGAGCGACGCGTGCTCCGGCTTCGTCTACGCCGCCTCCACCATGGGCGTGACCGGTGCGCGGACCTCGGTCTCCGGCGCCGCCGAGTCGCTCGTCGCACGCGTCCGGCAGGTCACGGATCTCCCCATTGCCGTGGGTCTCGGCGTCTCGACGGGGGAGCAGGCAGCGGAGATCGCCGCCTATGCCGACGGGGTGATCGTGGGCTCGGCCTTCATCCGCCTCGTGCTCGACGCCCCGGGGATCGACGAGGCCGAGCGGGCCGTGGCCGACCTGGCCGGGGAACTCGCGGCCGGGGTGCGGCGTCGCAGGATTGACGCCGGGCCCGTAACGTAGGGGCGCGGTCGCCCGCCCGTCGGGGCGGCGTACAACGGAGGTTGAGAGCGAGCATGGCGAAGGACAGGGAGTCCAAGAGCACCCGCGACAAGGCCGCTGCGGCCAGGGCCGAGCAGGTGGCCCGGGAGAAGCGTCGCGAGCGCACGGTCCGGATCATCGGCGCCGTCGGCGTCGTCGTGGTGGTCGTGCTCATCATCGGCCTCGCGGTCGTCGTGCCGCGACTGTCGGGAGACTCCTCGGCCAACGGCGGCACGCCCATGCCGGCCCCCGACCCCAACGCCGCCGTCCCCACCGGTGTCTACGGCGCTGATGGTGTCGCGCCGTGGGGCGTGCCTGTCGGCTCTGCGCCGGAGACCGCACCGCTGCTCGAGATCTGGGAGGACTTCCAGTGCCCCGCCTGTGGTTCCCTCGAGGAGCTCAACGGCGCGGGTATCCAAAGTCTCGGCCTGGACGGCAAGGTCCGCCTGGTGTGGCGCCCGACCGCCTTCCTCGACAACAACCTCGGCAACAACTCCTCCGCAGCCGCCATCAACGCCTGGGGCTGCGCCATCGACGCAGGCAAGACGGTCGAGTATCACGACGCGATCTTCATGAATCAGCCGACTGTGGAGGGCGAGGGCTGGACCAACGAGCAGTTCGTGTCCTTCGCCGAGCAGGCGGGGATCACCGGCGTGCCCCTTGAGCAGTTCAACGACTGCCTCACGAGCAACCGCTACCTCGGCTGGGCCGCCAACTCGACGCAGGCCTTCTACGACGGCAACGTCGAGGGCACTCCGCGCGGCTACCTCAACGGCACGGCGATCGATGGTGCCCAGCTGGCCGACCAGGCAACCCTGGAGAAGCTCATCGAGGAGGCAGCGGCCGCCCAGTAGGCGAGCCCGCTGTCGATTTCCGTGGAGTTCCTCGCGTCGATCCCGAGCCCGAGCCAGGGCACGTGGAATCTCGGTCCGCTCCCGCTGCGGGCCTACGCGCTGCTGATCATCCTCGGCATCATCGTCGCGATCGTCGTTGGCTCGCGGCGCTACGTCGCGCGGGGCGGCAGCGCCGGCGTCATCGGCGATATCGCCCTGTGGGCCGTCCCCTTCGGCATCATCGGCGGCCGGCTCTACCACGTCATCACGGACTGGCAGCTCTACTTCGCGCCCGGTGGGTCCGGGATCGTGGGCGCGCTGCGCATCTGGGATGGCGGCCTCGGCATTTGGGGGGCTGTCGCACTCGGCGGCCTCGGCGCGTGGATCGGCGCGCGCCGCCTCGGGGTGGCCCTTCCTCCCATCGCTGACGCCATCGCCCCGGGCATCGCTCTGGCCCAGGCCATCGGCCGTTGGGGCAACTGGTTCAACCAGGAACTCTTCGGTGCGCCGACGACGTTGCCGTGGGGTCTGGAGATCGCACCGCAGTACCGTCCCGAGGGCTACGCCGACTACGCGACCTTCCACCCCACCTTCCTCTACGAGTCGCTCTGGATGGTCGGCGTCGCGCTCGTGCTCATCTGGGCCGACAAGCGATTCCGGATGGGACACGGTCGAGTCTTCGCGCTCTATGTCTTGCTCTACTGCCTGGGCCGTGTGTGGATCGAGTACCTCCGCATCGACACCGCCAACACCGTCCTCGGCCTGCGAATCAACATCTGGACGTCGGTCCTGGTGGGGGTCGGTGCCCTCGTCTACCTCATCGTGTCGGCGCGCATGCGGCCCGGACGCGAGGAGGTCCAGCCGCCGGAGAAGTACCTCGAGCGTGAGCAGCTCGAGCAGATCCGTGAGGCCAAGGCCACTCCCAAGGATGCGGCCAAGGTCACCGAGGTCGCTCCCGAGCAGGCGCCTGCGGCAGGCGACGCTCCACGAGGTGAGGAGCCTTCCGCACCCGAAGGGCAAGGTGACCGGTCGCCCTGACCGGTCACCGAGTGACTCCCGGTCGCTCCTGCTAGGGTCCTGCGCACGGGCCAACGGCGTCCCGTCACCACCCCGCACCAGCGGGGTGATCGACGTGGAGGTGTGGCCCGTTGTCTGTTCACCGGATGCCGTTCTCGGCGCTTCCTCCTGCCCAGGGTCTCTACGACCCCGCGGCGGAGCATGATGCCTGCGGTGTTGCCTTCGTCGCGACGCTGACCGGGCAGCCCTCCCACGAGATCGTCGCGCTCGGCCTCACAGCGCTTCTCAACCTCGACCACCGTGGCGCCTCGGGTGCCGAGCCGGACTCCGGCGACGGCGCGGGCATCCTCGTCCAGATCCCCGACCGATTCCTCCGGCGCGTCATCGGTGATCGTCTCCCGCCCGCGGGGGAGTACGCCGTGGGCATGGCCTTCCTCCCCGATGACGATGACGTGGAGTCGGCCACGCGTGCGCGGATCGAGCAGATCGCTGCCGAGGAGGGGCTGGAGGTTGTCGCCTGGCGCGAAGTGCCGACTGATCCCTCAGGGCTTGGAGCCACGGCCCGCAGTGTCATGCCGCGCTTCCAGCAGCTGGTCGTGCGCGCTTCGGGAGCGCCGCTGTCCGGGCTCGATCTCGAACGCCGCGCCTTCTGCCTGCGCAAGCGCGCGGAGCATGAGACCGACGTCTACTTCCCCTCCCTGTCGAGTCGCACGCTCGTCTACAAGGGCATGCTCACGACGCACCAGCTCGGCGAGTTCTTCCCCGACCTCTCCGATCCGGACGTGGAGTCCGCGCTTGCCCTGGTGCACTCGAGATTCAGCACCAACACCTTCCCCTCCTGGCCCCTCGCGCACCCCTACCGACTCATCGCCCACAACGGCGAAATCAACACGGTGAAGGGCAATCGCAACTGGATGCGCGCCCGCGAGGCCATGCTCGCCTCGGATGTCATCCCGGGCGATATCGCGCGACTGTCTCCCATCTGCACGCCCGGCGGCAGCGACTCCGCGTCCTTCGACGAGGTGCTCGAGCTGCTTCACCTGGGCGGCCGCTCACTGCCCCACGCGGTGCTCATGATGATCCCGGAGGCGTGGGAGAACGACGTCGACATGGATCCGGCGCGACGAGCCTTCTACGAGTACCACTCCACGGTGATGGAAGCCTGGGACGGCCCGGCCAACGTGTCCTTCACGGATGGCACTTTGATCGGCGCGGTCCTCGATCGCAATGGCCGGCGCCCGGGGCGCTTCTGGGTGACCGACGATGGCCTCGTCGTCCTCGCCTCCGAGACGGGTGTCCTCGATCTCGATCCTGCGTCCATCACGCGCAAGGGCAGGCTCCAGCCGGGGCACATGTTCCTCGTGGACACGGCTGCGGGTCGGATCGTGGAGGATTCGGAGATCAAGGCGTCTCTCGCCGAGGCCGAGCCCTACGCGGAATGGCTCCACGCTGGTCTGGTGCACCTCGAACTCCTCCCCGATCGCGAGCACATCGTGCATCCGACGGCGTCGGTCGCTCGCCGCCAGCAGACCTTCGGCTACACCGAAGAGGAATTGCGGCTGATCCTGTCGCCCATGGCGGTCAGTGGCGCGGAGCCGATCGGCTCGATGGGCTCGGATACGCCTGTGGCGGCGCTGTCCGCGCGCCCGCGGCTCCTCTTCGACTACTTCCAGCAGGCCTTCGCGCAGGTCACGAATCCGCCGCTCGACGCCATCCGCGAGGAGATCGTCACCTCCCTGTCCACCGTCATCGGTCCGGAGGGCAACCTCCTGGAGGTGACCCCCGCGCACTGTCGCCAGGTGGTCCTGCCCTTCCCCATCATCGACAACGACGAGCTCGCCAAGATCCTCCACATCAATTCGGATGGCGACATGTCAGGCTTCGCCGCAGCCAAGGTGTCGGGGCTCTACGACATCGACGGCGGCGCAGCAGCGCTCGAAGCGCGCCTCGAAGAGATCTTCGTCGAGGTCGATGCCCTCATCGAGGCCGGAGTCCGCTTCATCGTCTTGTCGGACCGTGACTCCACCACGGACCTCGCACCGATCCCGTCGCTCCTGCTCTGCTCGGCCGTGCACCACCATCTCGTCCGCCGCAAGACCCGCACCCAGGCGGCCCTCATCGTGGAAGCCGGCGACGTGAGGGAGGTCCACCACGCGGCACTCCTCGTCGGGTACGGCGCGGCCGCGATCAACCCCTATCTGGCCATGGAGTCGGTCGAGGACCTCGTCTACCGCGACATCCTCACCCACGTCACGCCCGAGAAGGCTGTGCGCAATCTCGTGAAGGCCCTGGGCAAGGGGCTGCTCAAGGTCATGTCCAAGATGGGGGTCTCCACGGTGTCCTCCTATCGGGGTGCGCAGATCTTCGAGGCGGTGGGCCTCTCGCACGAACTCGTGGAGCGCTACTTCACCGGCACGGTGTCGCGCCTGGGGGGAGTCGGCCTGGACGTGATTCATGCCGAGGTGCAGGCGCGCCATGACGTCGCCTACCCGCCCAGCGGCATCTCGCCGGCGCATCGCCGCCTCGAGGTCGGCGGTGAATACCAGTGGCGCCGCGAGGGCGAGCCGCATCTCTTCGACCCCGAGACGGTGTTCCGGCTGCAGCACGCCACCCGTGAGAAGCGCTACGACGTCTTCCGCGAGTACACCGACCACGTGGACGACCAGAGCCGACGTCTCATGACCCTGCGAGGCCTCTTCCAGCTGCGCGCGGGAGAGCAGGCTCCCGTGCCCCTCGAGGAGGTCGAGCCCGTCGAGCAGATCCTGCGACGGTTCTCGACCGGCGCGATGTCGTATGGCTCGATCTCCCAGGAGGCGCACGAGACCCTGGCGATCGCGATGAACCGCATCGGAGCCAAGTCCAATACCGGCGAGGGTGGCGAGGATCCGGAGCGCTACCTGCCCCTGTCCAACGGTGACTCCAAGCGCTCCGCGATCAAGCAGGTGGCCTCGGGCCGCTTCGGCGTGACGAGTGAGTACCTCGTCAACAGCGATGACATCCAGATCAAGATGGCCCAGGGAGCGAAGCCGGGGGAGGGCGGGCAGCTGCCCGGCCACAAGGTCTATCCGTGGGTGGCCAAGACGCGTCACTCGACGCCGGGAGTCGGCCTGATCTCGCCTCCGCCGCACCACGACATCTACTCGATCGAGGATCTCGCGCAACTCATCCACGATCTCAAGAACGCCAATGATCGCGCGAGAATCCACGTCAAGCTCGTGTCCGAGGCCGGCGTAGGCACTGTGGCGGCAGGAGTGGCCAAGGCGCACGCCGACGTCATCCTCATCTCCGGACACGACGGCGGCACGGGGGCATCTCCGCTCACCTCGCTCAAGCACGCGGGCACTCCCTGGGAGCTCGGCCTCGCAGAGACGCAGCAGACCCTGCTCCTCAATGGCCTCCGCGACCGCGTCGTGGTGCAGACGGATGGCCAGCTCAAGACCGGCCGCGATGTCGTCATCGCCGCGCTGCTCGGGGCGGAGGAGTTCGGCTTCGCCACCGCTCCGCTCGTCGTGATGGGCTGCATCATGATGCGCGTATGCCATCTGGACACCTGCCCGGTCGGGGTGGCGACCCAGAATCCTGAGCTGCGCGCGCGATTCACCGGATCGCCTGAGTTCGTGGTGAACTTCTTCGAGTTCATTGCCGAGCAGGTGCGCGAGCATCTCGCGGCGCTCGGCTTCCGCAGCCTCGATGAGGCGATCGGGCGGGTGGACATGATCGATGTCGTCCCCGCCGTCGATCACTGGAAGGCCAGTGGGCTCGACCTCACCCCCATCCTTCATGATCCGGGCGTGCCGGGGCCGCGGCGTTGCGTCACTTCCCAGGACCACGGCCTCGATCAGGCCCTCGACCGCGAGCTCATCTCGCTCTGCGCTCCCGCCCTCGATTCAGGTGAGCCGATTCGCGCGCGCCTGCCCATCCGCAATGTCCACCGCACCGTCGGGACCATGCTCGGCGCGGAGGTCACCCGGCGTCACGGGGGCGACGGCCTCCCGGAGGGGACGATCGATCTCACGTTCGTCGGATCTGCCGGACAGTCCTTCGGGGCCTTCCTGCCCAGGGGAGTCACCTTGAGGCTGGAGGGTGACAGCAACGACTACGTGGGCAAGGGACTCTCGGGCGGCTGCCTGGTCTTGCGCCCGGATCACTCCGCGCCGTTCGCGGCCGAGGCCAACATCATCGCGGGCAATGTCATCGGTTACGGCGCCACCTCCGGTGAGATCTTCATCCGCGGAGTCGTGGGCGAGCGATTCGCCGTACGCAACTCGGGGGCGACCCTCGTGGTCGAGGGGGTTGGGGACCATGCCTGCGAGTACATGACCGGTGGCCGCGTCGTCATCATCGGCCCGACAGGCCGCAACCTCGCGGCGGGCATGTCGGGTGGTGTCGCCTACGTGCTCGATCTCGACGTCGAGCGCGTCAACCCCGAGATGGTCGACCTCGAGCGGCTCAGCTCGGATGACGTGGAGATCGTCCGCGGACTCCTCGCCCGTCACCTCGAGGAGACGGGCTCCGCCGTGGCCCGCAGCATCCTCGATCAGGATGACTTCGGGCGCTTCACGCTCGTCATGCCGCGCGACTACCGTCGCGCGATCGAAGCCCAGCGCAGGGCGATCCTGGAGGGTCGCGATCCTGCCGAAGCCGTGATGGAGGCAACCCGTGGCTGATCCCCGTGGATTCCTCAATACCTCCCGAGAGACGCCCCATCGGCGGCCCGTCGATGTCCGCATCCTCGACTGGCGCGAGGTGTACGAGCCCTTTGCCGCGGATCGCCTGCGCGATCAGGCCGGACGATGCATGGACTGCGGCATCCCCTTCTGCCACAACGGCTGCCCGCTCGGCAACCTCATCCCCGAGTGGAATGACCTCGTGTGGCGGGATGACTGGCGCGCCGCTGCCGAGCGCCTGCATGCCACCAATAACTTCCCGGAGTTCACCGGGCGGCTGTGCCCCGCGCCGTGCGAGACCGCCTGCGTGCTCGGCATCAACTCGGATGCCGTGACCATCAAGCAGGTCGAGGTCTCCATCATCGATCGGGCGTGGGACTCAGGGTGGGTGCAGCCCCAGCCGGCCGACATGTCCACCGGCAAGGCGGTCGCCGTCGTCGGCTCCGGGCCGGCGGGTCTCGCTGCGGCCCAGCAGCTCGCGCGCTCGGGACACACCGTGGTCGTCTACGAGCGCGCCGACCGCATCGGCGGTCTCCTGCGCTATGGGATCCCCGAGTTCAAGATGGAGAAGGCCCATCTCGACCGTCGCCTGCGACAGATGGTCCAGGAGGGCGTGAAGTTCCGCCCCGGTGTCGAGGTCGGTGTGGACGTGACCATGGGGGACCTGCGCAAGAGATACGACGCCATCGTCCTCGCGGTGGGCGCGACGCAGTGGCGCGACCTGAGCATCCCCGGTCGAGACCTTGTCGGTGTCTACCAGGCCATGGAGTTCCTCCCGGGCGCCAACCGGGTCCAGGAGGGTGACATTGATGTTGCCCCACTCGATGCTGCTGGCAAGCACGTCGTGATCATCGGTGGCGGTGACACCGGCGCAGACTGCCTGGGCACCGCGCACCGCCAGGGCGCGGCCTCGGTCACCCAGCTCGAAATCCTGCCGACACCTCCCGAGTCGCGACCCCAGGGACAGCCATGGCCCACCTATCCCATGACCTATCGCGTGTCGAGTGCTCACGAGGAGGGGGGCGAGCGCGTGTTCGCGGTGTCGACGGAGGAGTTCGTCGGCACCGGCGGCACGCTGGAGGGCCTGCGCATCGTCGACGTCGAGTGGCGCGACGGGCGGCCGGCCCCCGTCGAAGGGAGTTCGCGCGTGCTGCCGGCCGATCTCGTCTTCCTGGCCATGGGATTCACCGGCCCGGAGACGGCAGCCTTGGGCGATGACCTGGGCCTCGACCTCGACGACCGCGGAGCGCTCGTGCGCGCGGACGACTACTCGACGTCGGTCGAGGGCGTCTTCGTCGCGGGCGACGCAGGTCGCGGTCAGTCGCTCATCGTGTGGGCCATCGCGGAGGGCCGCGCAGCCGCGGCATCCGTGGATCGCTTCCTCACGGGTGGGACCAACCTCCCCTCGCCCATTCCCGCGTCGGCGCGACCCCTTACGGTGTAGTCCCACGGCTCACCCCCCACCGCGATACAGAGGAGCACCATGCGCCGCGCGAAGATCGTCGCCACCCTCGGGCCCGCGACGAGCTCCTACGACGCGATCATGGGCCTTGTTGATGCGGGCATGGACGTCGCTCGACTCAATCTGAGCCACGGGACCTACGCCGACCACAGCGCGGTCTACGACAGCGTGCGCAGGGCGAGTGACGCATCGGGCCGCGCCATCGGCATCCTCGTCGATCTCCAGGGCCCCAAGATCAGGCTCGGCCGCTTCGCCTCCGGGCCGGTACTCCTCAGCGCAGGCGATGCCTTCACGGTCACCACGGAGGACGTGCCAGGCGATGGCTCATGCGTATCGACGACCTACTCCGGCCTTCCCGGCGACGTCAGCGTCGGAGACTCCATCCTCATCGACGACGGTCGCGTGGCACTTGAGGTCACCGCGGTAGACGGGCCACGTGTCGTCACCCGCGTCGTGGAGGGAGGTCGTGTCTCGGACAACAAGGGACTCAACCTGCCGGGTGTGGCGGTGAGCGTCCCCGCCATGTCCGAGAAGGACGTCGACGATCTGCGGTGGGCGCTGCGTGCCGGTGCCGACCTCATCGCCTTGTCGTTCGTCCGCTCCGCTGCGGATATCGCCGACGTCCATCGCGTCATGGACGAGGAGGGCGTCCGCGTCCCCGTCCTGGCGAAGGTGGAGAAGCCGCAGGCCGTGGAGAACCTCGCCGACATCATCGCGACGTTCGACGGGGTCATGGTCGCGCGAGGCGATCTGGGCGTGGAGCTCCCGCTCGAGGCCGTCCCCCTGGTGCAGAAGCGCGCGATCGAGTTGTGCCGCGTCGCGGCCAAACCGGTCATCGTGGCGACGCAGATGCTCGACTCCATGGCGACGGCCACCCGGCCGACGCGCGCCGAGGCCAGCGATGTCGCCAATGCCGTCCTGGACGGCGCCGACGCCCTCATGCTGTCGGGCGAGACAAGCGTGGGCGAGCATCCCGCCCTGGCCGTCTCCACGATGGCGCGCATCATCGCTCACGTCGAGGACAACGCCCTCGATCGGCTCACCCCGCTGCCTGCCGATCCGCCGGGATCGACCGCCCGGGCACTCACCAAGGCCGCGGTCGACGTCGCCGGAGCAGTGAGCGCCGCAAGCCTCATTCCCTTCACCGAGACCGGGTCATCCGCGCGCCTCATCGCTCGCTGGCGAGCTCCCGCACCCATCCTCGCCTTCACGCCCAACCCGCGGGTGCGCAGCCAACTCGCGCTGGTCTGGGGGGTCGAGACCTTCCTGGTCCCGTCCGTGACGCACACCGACGACATGGTCGTGCAGGTCGACCGGGCCCTGCTCGACATCGGGCGCGTCACCTACGGGGACCGCGTGGTCATCGTGGCCGGCGTTCCCCCGGGCATTCCCGGCACGACCAACGGCATGCGCGTCCACCTGATCGGCAGCGGCGGCAAGGGCGGCGGGGTGTAGGTTCCGCCCATGTTCGATTCAGGGATGTGGGAAGCAGCACTCTTCGGCGCGGTAGCCCAGTCCGCACTCGTCGTCGGTGCCCTGCTCGTGTGGAAGTTCCCCGTGCTCAAGAAGCCGGTGTACGTCGGTGCCCTCATGGCATTCGGCGCGGGCGCCGTCATCTCGGCGGTCGCGGTCGACCTGGTCGCCGTGTCCTACGACGAGGCTGGAGCCGGGCCGACGGCGATCGGCATCGGCATCGGGTGCCTCATCTACTTCGGCATCATCGCGCTCCTCGAGCGCAAGGGGGACGATGAGCAGCCGGGCGAGTTCATCGAGGCCCAGGTCTCCGAGGCAGAGGGCAACACCGGCGACGGTGGTGGCCACGTGCACGGTGCCACCAAGAAGGAGGCCCGCAACCTCACCATCGGCATGGTCATCGACGGCGTACCCGAGTCTGTCGCGGTCGGCCTGACCCTCCACACCGCAAGCGTTGGCGTGTCTGCAGCGCTCGTGGGCTCGATCTTCATCGCCGCCATTCCCGAGGCCATCGGCATCGCGGCCGCTCTCCTCGCGGGCGGGATGGTCCTGGGCAAGGTGCTGCTGCGCTTCTCCCTCATCGTGGTCCTGGGCGCAGTCTTCGCCGCGGTCGGCTACTCCCTTCTCTACGGCGCCTCGGACGCCACCCAGGCCATCATCCAGTCCATCGCTGCCGGAGCGCTGCTCGTCGTCGTGATCAACGAGATGATCCCCATCGCCGTGCGCAGCGTGAAGGCATGGGCCGGCGTGATCGGAGCGGCGGGCTTCGTCTTCTCCGCCGTGCTCACCTGGGCGGCCGGGGGCTGATCCGGGTCAGCCCGACAGGGCCGGCTTCGCCGGTCCGCCGGGCCCTTCCGGCGTGCCGGGAGGGCGGCGGAGTGACATCCGCTAGGGTCACGATCGACCTCCTTTAACGACCCGTCCCG
>CAZLNF010000005.1:0-22575 GCA_964560885.1 uncultured Actinomyces sp.
CGACGCCCTGGTAGAAGCTCAGGCCCGCCATCGTCTCGTGCGCGACCTCGGGGTTGAGGCCCACCATCTCGGCGTTATCCAGGGTCTCGATGAAGGCCAGGGCATGGCCGACGGTCGGCAGGAAGGTGTCGCCCCGCGGCTCGTTGGGCTTGGGCTCGATCGCGAAGCGAATGTCGTAGCCCTTGTCCTTGACGTATCCGGCAAGGAAGTCCAGCGCCTCGCGGTAGCGCTCGAGGGCATCCTGCGGTTCCTTCGAAGCAGCGGTCTCCACGCCCTCGCGGCCACCCCAGAAGACGTACGTCGGAGCACCGAGCTCGGCGGCCACATCGAGGTTGCGCATGGACTTGGCGATCGCGTAGCGGCGTACATCACGATCATTCGAGGTGAAGGCGCCGTCCTTGAAGAGCGGATGCCAGAAGAGATTGGTCGTCGCCATGGAGCAGACGATCCCCGTCTCATCGATGGCCTTCTTGAAGCGGTCGAGCTGCGCGCGGCGCTCGGACTCGGGCGCACCGAAGGTCATGAGGTCGTCGTCGTGGAAGCTCACACCCCAGGCGCCGATATCGGCGAGGCCCTTGACGTAGTCGACGGGGTCGATCGAGGGACGCGTGGAGTCACCGAAGGGATCACGACCGGGATGGCCGATGGTCCACATGCCGAAGGCGAAGCGGTCCTCGGGAGTCGGGGTGTAGTCGGCCACGCAGTCCCCTTGCTTCAGACCCCGGGCACCCCCGGGAATTGTTGTCAGCGCGAACATATGGCCGGGGAGTGACCTGCGCAATACCGGGGAGTGGCCGAATGAATAACGAATTCGTCACGCCCGCAAGCCCCCTCGGCGCACTTCGCCCGCTCAGCGGGACAAACGGTCAAAACGGCTCACTCGAGGCCCTGAAATGGCCATCTGTCCCCAGGATCGGGTCAGGTGCCGTGGACGGTACGCCGCGCCGCAGAGTAGGCCTCTCGGATCCCCGGGATCGGAGCCGGATCACGCTCGACCTCGCCGGCGAGGACCCAGGCAGGTGGCTCGGCACCGCCGAGCAGGGCCCACGCGGCCTGGCGCGCAGCACCATCGGCGACGTACTCACCCGGGGGTGGCACGACCACGGGTAGGTCGAAGACGGTTGTCGCGACTTCCTGTACGGCGGGATTCGCTGCCGCGCCGCCGACGAGCATGATCCGCGCGGGCACCACACCCTGTGCGCGCAGAGCGTCGACCGCGTCAGCGAGGCCGCACAGCATGCCCTCGATCGATGCCCGCGCCAGATTGCCCGGAGTCATGGCGTCCCGCGTCAGGCCGAGGATCGAGCCGGAGGCATCCGGCAGGTTGGGTGTGCGCTCACCGTCGAGATAGGGCAGGAGCACGAGGCCTCCACTGCCCGGCGCGGCCTCGAGTGCAAGTCGAGTCGCACCGTCGATGTCCGTGCCGATCATCGCTGCTGCAGCCGAGACCACACGTGCTGCGTTGAGGGTGCAGACGAGCGGCAGGAAGCGACCGGTCGCGTCGGCGAAGCCCGCCACCTGGCCGCTGGGATCCGCGGTGGGGGCATCGGCGACGGCGAAGGCGGTGCCGGAGGTGCCGAGCGAGACGACGACATCGCCGGGCAGAGCCCCTACGCCGAGGGCGGCCCCCATGTTGTCGCCGGTGCCCGGTGCGAGGGCAATGCCGCCCGGCGTCTCGCCGACGATCTCGTGGGGCGCAGCGACGCGCGGGACGTCGTAGGCGCGCCCGAAGGCGAGCTCGAGGAGGTCGAGTCGATAGTCGCCGGCCGCCGGTGACCAGTAGCCGGTGCCCGAGACGTCACCGCGGTCAGTCGTGGCTTCAGCAGGCCGGCCCGCGAGTCGCCACGTGAGCCAGTCGTGCGGCAGCAGCACGCGCGTGACGCGCGACGCGAGCTCCGGCTCCTGGCGCGCCAGCCAGCGCACCTTGGAGATCGTGAAGGAAGCGACCGGGACGCTCCCCACCGCATCGGCCCACGCCTGCGGACCACCGGCCTCGGCGACAAGGTCCGCCGCATCCTGCGCCGAGCGCGTGTCATTCCAGAGGAGCGCCGGGCGCACTACCTCACCGGACTCGTCGAGGGCGACCATCCCGTGCTGCTGGGCCGCGACCGCCATCGCTTCGACGCCGTCCAGCAGACCTTCGCTGGCTGCCTCCAGCGCCGACCACCAGTGATCGGGATGGACCTCGGTGCCGTCCGGGTGCGTGGCTCGGCCCTCGCGGACGAGGTCGCCCGTCTCGGCATCGCGCACGACGACCTTGACGGACTGAGTGGAGGAATCGACTCCGGCGACGAGCGGCATGGGCAGACGCTACTCCCGGGAGCCCTTGTCGCGTTCCCGGAGGATCTGGACATCTGCCTCGAGCGCATCGAGGGCTTCACGGATCTCATGGATCCGAGCCACGGCATCCCCCGTGATGCCGGACTCCTTCGCCTCGCGGAGTGCCTCGCGCTCTCGCGCACTCTCCATCGAGCTGATGATGATGCCGATGAGCAGGTTGAAGATGACGAATGCCGCGACGAGGACGTAGGACACGAAGTAGACCGTGGCCCATGGGGTGACGGCGAGCGCCTCCTCGAGATACGTCGGGAAGTTCTCGAGGGTCAGCAGGATGAAGAGCGTGAGCATCGCTCGCGTGATGGTGCCCCATGACTCAGGGAGCGCCTCACCGAAGAGAGCCCAGCCGACCATGCCGTAGATGAAGAGGATGAGGAACGTGAGCACGACGATGCTGGCCAGCGGCGGGATGGAGCGCACGACCGTGGCGATGAGCACGCGCGCATCAGGCAGGAAGCGCAGGAGTCGGGCGATGCGGGCAAGTCGCAGGATGCGCAGCAGCGTGGCGTTTTCGCGCACACCCGGGATCCAGACTCCGCCGATGATGATGAGGTCGAAGACATTCCAACCGCTCTTGAAGAAGTCCTGCGGACGCTTGCCATAGGACGCGAAACGCAAGACCAGCTCCACGACGAAGACGCCGTAGCAAATCTCATTGGCGAGGATGAGCTGGTCGGCGTACGAGGCCATGACGGAGGGGAAGGTCTCCAGGCCGAGCACGATCGCGTTGATGACGATCACACCGGCGATGGCGAGGTTGAAAGCGTCCGAGTCGACCAGCCGGGCAAGCCGGCCGGTGCGGGGAGCAGGAGAGGTCACGCGACGATGCTACGGGTGCGGCATTTCCCGGGCTAGACGCCGAAGCGTGTGGATTCGAAGCGAGCCGCCACATCCGCCGGACCGTCAACGTCGACGACGCATTCACTGCGGCCGTAGAGCCGAAGGAGGAGCTCGAGCGGTTCGCCGACCAGGGTGACCGACGGAGTGCCGGCCTTGGCAATGATCATCTCCCCGGTGTCACTGCGACGCAGTGCGACGCCGACCGGGCTCGAGCGCGCCAGCAGGCGACCGGCGCGCGCGAGGCGCTGCCAGAGCAGATCCTGCTCAGCGGTAGGCAGCTCGCGCGGCACCCAGTCAGGCCGGGCTCGGCGCACGTCCTCGTGATGGATCACGAACTCGAACGGATCGGCAAGCCCTTGGGCGCCGGGCAGGCGGAAGACCGACAGCAGCGGAGGGCCCGTGCGCACATCGCGCACGAGCTCAGACCACGGGCGCATCGCCACCTTTGCCTGCACGGAGTCGGCGTATCCCGCGAGTGGCTTCACGATGATGCCCACGGCAGCATCCGGACGCGACTCGCGCACGACAAGATGAGCCGCCAGGTCACGCGTCGTCCAGCCAGCACAGAGGGTGGGAGCGTCCGGCCCCACCTCGAGGAAGAGATCGCAGAGCTCCTGGCGCTCGAGGCGGGCGACGTCAACTGCCTTCACGTGCCGATCCTCGCACAGATGAGGCACTCGCCAGATTGCGTGCGCGATCAGGTCTAGCCTGACGCCATGGCCAAGATCGCACGCTCAGCGGCACTCACATCCATAGCGGGTCTGCTCTTCGCATCCCTGGCGGTGCCGGCGCAAGCGGGCGCCCCGGAGGGCACCGGCTCGCTGGAGCGGCTCACGCTGCCCACACCGCCGCAGACCGTGAGCGTCATGCTCGAACTCGACACGGTGCCCGCTGCCGTGGCCTGGGCCACGGCACCCACAACGCGGTCCAAGCAGGCGTCCGCCCGCGCGGCGATCGCGCGAGTCGACGCGCTGGCGGCAGGAGTGCGCCGGGCCGTGGGCAAGCAGAACGTCATCTTCGAGGCCACCAATGTCTACGCCGGCGTCGCCGTGCGCGCTGATGTCGACGATCTCAATCGCCTCGCGCGGATTCCCGGAGTCAAGGCAGTGCATCGCCTGGTGCCGAAGGAGCGTGACAACTTCATCGCCGTGCCGCTCATCGGTGCACCTGCCGCGTGGACCGGATCGGCCGGCACCGGCAAGGGAATCACCATCGGAATCATGGACACCGGCATCGACTACACCCATGCAGACTTCGGCGGCGCCGGCACGGTCGCGGCGTACCAGGCAGCACTCGCCGCGAAGGAGGCCGGGGAGTCACCGGTCTACCCCGATCCGGTCAAGGTCGCGGGCGGCATCGACCTAGCAGGGAACGCCTACAACGCGAGCGATCCCGCCACCGCCGTCCCGCAGCCCGACGACAACCCGCTCGACTGCGGGGGTCACGGCACGCATGTGGCAGGCACGGCGGGTGGATACGGCGTCGCCGCGGACGGCACGACGTATCGCGGACCGTGGGACGCCTCCACTCCCTTCGACACCATGGGCATCGGCCCCGGCGTCGCACCGGAGGCAACCCTTTACGCCCTCAAGGTCTTCGGCTGCCAGGGCTCGACGAATCTTGTGGTCGAGGGACTCGACTGGGCGATGGACCCCAATGGCGACGGCGACTTCTCCGACCACCTCGACATCGTCAACATGTCTCTCGGCTCGACGTACGGCTCAGATCAGGATCCCGACTCCGTCGCGACCAACAACGCGGTCGAGGCCGGCATCTCCGTGATCGCATCCGCAGGAAACTCGGGCGACACCTATGAGATCACCGGCTCACCGGGTGTCGCGAGCAAGGCGCTCTCGGTAGCAGCCAGCGAAGACAACGGGCAGATCAGCGATGGCTTCACGGCATCGATCGCGGGAGCCTCAAAGACTTATCCCGCCTCCCTTGCCGAAGCCAATGACTGGACCACTCAGTCGACCAGCGGCAACGTCGTCGAGATCGGCGACTGGTCGGCGCCAGCCGGTGGTGGCAACAATCCGGACGGCTGCGACGCCTTCAGCTCAGCAGATGCGGCGAAGGTGGTCGGGCGCATCGTCCTCCTCCAGTGGGATGGCAACGACGTGACTCGGCGGTGCGGATCAGCAGGGAGGGTTGGCAACGCCGCAGATGCCGGGGCCATCGGCGCGATCCTCGGTGGCCCGCAGGACCTCTTCACCGTGGGCATCGCCGGCGACGCGCGCATCCCCTCGCTCCTCACGCTCGGCCCAGCGACCGATGCACTGCACGCCGCACTGCTCGCCGGCCGCTCGGTCACCGCCACGCTCGACGGGAGCCTGCGCAATAGCGAGCGGGTCATCGTCACCGGGCCAGCGAATCCGACGGACACCGCCATGGACTTCACCTCGCGAGGCACCGCGCTCGCGGGCAATGTGAAGCCTGACGTGAGCGCACCCGGCGGCACGATCTTCTCCGCTGAGGTGGGCACCGGGTCGGGAGGATCTTCAGCCAGCGGGACCTCCATGGCAGCGCCCGCGACGGCCGGCGTCGCCGCGCTGGTGCTCGCGGCGCATCCCACGTGGAATCCCCAGCAGGTCAAGGCGGCGATCATGAACACCGCAGACCATGACCTCTTCCTCGATCCGGGCCGCACGGGACCGCGCTACGACAACCTTCGCATGGGCTCCGGCCGTGTCGATGCCGAAGCGGCGGTGTCGACTGACGCGGTCGCCTACGTCGTCGACGATCCCGGTGCGGTCAGCGTGTCTTTCGGCGTGATGAACATCGCGTCCGCGACATCACGGTCGAAGTCGGTGCGAATCAAGGACCTGCGCACGAGCGGTGGGGCCCGCGCTTACTCCGTGAGTCTCGGAGCGATCAACGCCCTCCCCGGGGCGGCGTACGCCGTCTCACCGCGCAGCGTCACGCTGGAGCCAGGAAAGTCAGCGACCGTGCGCGTCACGCTCACCGTGGATCCCAGCCGGCTCATCCACAAGGCCGACCCGACGATCTCCCTGGATCCGCTTGGGGACGGCAGGATGCGCGAGTTCCTCAGCGTGATCAGCTCTCACCTCTTGGTCAAGCCCGCCGGTAGCGATCGTTCGCTGCGGGTGCCGGTCTTCGCCGCACCGCGGCCTGCCTCGACCCTGGCGGCTCCGGCCACCGTGAGGGTGACCGGCGCGGGCGACCTCCTCAAGGGATCCATGACCCTGAGGGGTCGCGGAGTGGACGTGCGCGGTGCGGAAGCCTACGAGCGTGAGCGCTCCCGCATTTCGGCGATGCAACTCATGGCCGAAAGCCCGAGACTCCCCGAGTGCATGCCCGGCGTGAGCACAGGCTGCGTCACCACTGCTGATCAGGCATCCGCCGACATGCGCCATGTCGGCTTCACCTCCGACGCCCGTGAGATTTCTGCGGATGGCGGCGATCCCCTGTCGGCGGACACTTCCGGGAAGGCCTTCTTCGGTATTGCCAGCTGGCAGCCCTGGAGAAGCGCGGCCAACATCGCAAGTTTCCTCGTTTATCTCGACACGGACAACGAGGGCACCGCCGACCTCGTC
The DNA here is from genome assembly GCA_964560885.1 of uncultured Actinomyces sp. Taxonomy (GTDB): domain Bacteria; phylum Actinomycetota; class Actinomycetes; order S36-B12; family S36-B12; genus Mxb001. The sequence goes on from CAZLNF010000005.1 coordinate 6,732, forward strand.
GTCACAAATGTCGATGCGGGCCAGGACGTCTTCATCGCCTTGACCATTGGGGTGCGACCAGGCGACGGAATCTCGATTCCCTCCATGGAGTCCATCAACAACGTTACGGGCGACAAGGACACCGCCAAGCTCCACGGCAACGTGATGACCCTGCCGGTCAATCTCGCTGGTCTCGCCAACCCCATCGACCTGGTCACCGGTACCCCCCTCACGCCGTACATCACGGCCGAGACGTCCACCATCTCTTACTGGGTTGAGGCACTAGGCCCCGATGGCACCATCGTCGATGTCATCGGGCATCCCCGCGTGCCGCTGCGCAGCGACGTTCTCTCACCGGCCTTGACGGCCTTTACCAGTACGGGCAGCATCCCCGCGCCATCGGCCGCGGGCACGGGCCTCACGGTGACGATGGATCCGGCACGGGTCGGTGATAACCCTCGCCTGCTCGTCTTCCATCACCTCAACACACTCGCCCGCAAGGCACAGGTGGTGACCATCACTCGGTGACGTTCACTCGGTGGGTCGCGCCGGGCTCGAACCGGCAACCTACGGATTAAAAGTCCGCAGCTCTACCATTGAGCTAGCGACCCGCAGTCCCGAAGGAATCTTGGGAGCAAAAGACTATCGGGCCGCATTTTCATGCGACTTGCCTGGGTTGGCAGCGCCTTTTCAAGCCCAGATGCGAACTTGCGGGCTGGTTAAGCCTTGATTTCGACCTGGGCAGACGCCGATAGCCATCGGAGCGGCAGCCGAGGCGACGCCACCAGCGCCCCACCCAACACCGACACCACACCAGACAAAAGACGCATTCGGCGACCGTAACGGCCCAACCCACCGGGGTAAAGCCGGGGCAGTCCCAGAGACCCAGACAGGGCCGAATCGCGTGGGGGAGGCGTCCCCCTCGTGAGGTCGTCCCCCTCGTGAGGAGAGGTCATGTCACCACGATTTCGGCACCCGACTAGAGATTTTAATTGGTGACGATCCTCTAATCTGATGTACTCTCCCTAGGTATCTGACCGCCTTAGATTGAAGGGACCTGACGTGCAGCGACATCGGATTCACGGGCGCGGCAAGTGGGCCGCAGGAATTGCCTCTATGGCAGTAGCCGCCGGGCTCATTGCCACGCTGGGACTTGGTCACATCGCGGCCAATGCAGCTCCGAGCGGTGGCGGCAATGGGGACGAGCCCACCCTGAACACAGCGCCCGCAGGCACGGCCGTAGCTGCCGCTTCCAGTGCCTCGACGGGACTCGATTCCGTCGGGGCCAATGCAGCCTCGGGCTGGAAGGGGAATACGCCCCCAAAGATTCTGAAGTCAGCGCCCGCAGGCACACCCATCAGTGCGCCGGCAAAGAACACCATCTTTGCCTGCGTCCCGGTGACTGGGCCAGATGGGACGAAGTACGTAGTTGGCCAGGACATCGGCAGAACGCTGACGCAGGCGGATACACCGTGGCTGAAGGACGACGACAGGGTAGTGATCGCGGATATCGAGACAGTGCCGGGCAACGTGAAGATGAAGAGCGTCTTCAAGATCACTGAGACCAAGAGCACCCGTACCTTCACTGGCAACGGCATTCCGAATTTCCCCATCGGCACCTTCCCGATTCCCCAGGATTCCGCGTCCTACAAGTACTACGCCGCGCTTCCCGCGGAGGGGTACGCCAACGCCGCGGAGATTCCGGCTCTGCCCTACGACTTGAAACTCACGCTCCCCAAGAATCCCAAAATCGCAGCAAAGCCGAGCTGCTTCGGCGAGCTGACGATCGGCATTGCCCTTGTCGGTGCTGCGTGGCACGCGGAGGTGGCGCTGGATGCACTAGGCAATGCCTACGACCCGAATGCCGCGCTGCCAACTGACCGCTGCTTTGGTCATCCCTACGCAACGCAGTATCACGTCCACGGCTATTCCTGGAAGTGCATGGACAAGGGCAAGCCAGGAAAGCCTTCTCCGCTAGTGGGATACGCACTGGATGGCTTCGGCATCTACGGCCCGCGCGGCGCTGACGGCAAGCTCGTGACTAACGCCGAGCTCGATGAGTGCCACGGCAGGGTGGGCGAGGTCATGTTCAATGGCAAGAAGCAGATGATGTACCACTACGTACTCAATAACGAGTACCCGTACTCAGTCGGCTGCTTCCGTGGCACTCCTCAGCCGTTCAACCCGGGTGCGGGCCACAGCCACTCGATCAACCCGAGTCCGAGCTCTGCATCTCAGACTTCCGACACGGGGACGGGCCACGGCCACTAGGCGCGGAGAACGCCGAGCGATAGTCGAACGTGCGGTGTCGTCTCATATTCGAGATGACACCGCACGCTCGTACTGCGGCCAGGAATCCTCGCGATTGAGTCTCATGGGGGCTGCGTCGGCCATCAGGACGACGGAATCTACTTCGGGGAGTGCGCATGGCTAAGTCGACTGACAAGACCTGGAATCGTGGACGCTACTGGGCAGCCACGATCCTCCTGTGCGCCCTTTTGATCTTCTCTGCTTTGCTCGTGCTTCGCAGCTCGGTCACGGCGGACCAGATTTCCGGTGAGCTAAACATGCCGACGTACCTGGGCGCGTGGGTACTGCCTATCGCCCAGCTGCTGGCCGCCGCCATCATCCTGTGGCGGAAGTTCCCCACCCTCCGCGTATTCGCCTACTCCTGGGCGCTCTTCTACTTCGTAATCGAGCTGCTCCTGCTGATCAACGTGCAGGATTACGTCTTGGCCGCATTCTCCGGCTTCAAGATCGTGGTGTGGGCATTCGCCTTCCATTGGGATCGCAATCGAATCTCCAACAGCCTTCCCAAGGCGGCCAGCAATGAGACGTCCGTGCCTGCCTGAAGCGTTCTGCGACGAGCTGAGTTGGTCCCCGCTCATGTCGACATGGCTCGCTACGAGAGCGGAATCGGTTCAGCGAGACTTCTACTGTACAAAAAAAAGAGAATATTCTTTACATTAGAGTTGCGCGGGGCTAGACTGCGCATCGCTGGGACCTAAGAAACTTCCGGCATTCGACCGTATTCGCACAACGTCCAGTAGGAGCGCTCATGTCAAAGTCATCTAACGGGTCATACAACAAGGTGCTCTACTGGATTCCCACCATCATCTTGTGCGGTGGGATGATCGGCTCCACCATCATGTGGCTCACCGTTACCGGCCCGCCAGAGATAAATCAGATCGCTGAATCGATGGGCGCGCCGAACACCTGGGCTTTCTATCTTCTACCGGTCGGCCAGGTCATTGCCGCAATCTTCATTTTGAACCGGAAAATGCCCACGGCTCGGATCTTCGCCTACGCATTTGTGATTTTCTATAACGGTCAGTTGATCCTCCTGCTGCTGAACCAGGAAAGCTATCTTCCAGCTGTTCTAGAGGTTGGCAAGGTGGCGATAGCGGTATGGGCCTATCTGGCCGATCGCAACCGAATCGCGAAGAGCGCCCCGCAGGCAGTCACCAGTGGAGTCTCAGTCAACGCTTGATCTGTCCTGAGATCAACTGAATTGGCCTGACGTGTATCAAGGTCGATCGTAGACATCAACGGCGACTCCTTTGGGAATGACTCGTGGGAGTGATCACATTCATGAAAGGTGTGTGGGAGTGATGGTTGTGAAGTCGATGCCTCTCAAGTGGCTGTTGTCGTTCATTTCTGTGTTGCTGATATCGACCACGAGCACGGTCATGGGTGCTGGGGCAGCGCATGCGGATCAGGCGGGCATCACGTGGACTAGTCAGGCAACCACGGACAACCTGTGGGATTCGGTGACGTATGGCAATGGGTTGTTCGTTGCCGTGGCGTACGGCGGTACGAGTAGCAGGGTGATGACGTCCCCTGATGGCATCACCTGGACGAGTCGCACCAGTGCTTCGGACAACATGTGGACTGCGGTGACGTACGGCAATGGGCTCTTCGTCGCCGTTGCGATTGCCGGGTCGTCCGACCAGCGGGTGATGACGTCTCCCGATGGCATCACCTGGACCGGTCGCACCAGTCCCACGAACGCATGGACTTCGGTGACCTACGGCAACGGGCTGTTTGTTGCCGTTGGGGAATCCGGCGACAACAGGGTGATGACGTCTCCGGATGGCATCACCTGGACAATTCGCGACAGCGCCTTCAATTATCTGTGGAATTGGGTGACGTACGCCGACGGAAAGTTTGTTGCCGTCTCTTCCGGTCCGGGTTATGCCATTGTCACTCCTCCTAACGGGATCGAGTTCATTCCCGATCCAGGTGCCGGTCCGGGCAACGTGATGACGTCTCCTGATGGCATCACGTGGACCCTGCAGACCAGTGCCCCGAACGACGGCTGGCATACGGTGGTCTACGGCGGCGGCATATTCGTTTCCGCGTCATACACCGGCACGGGTAACGTGATGACATCTCCCGATGGCATCACCTGGACGATGCGCCCCAGTGGAACGACCAACAAGTGGCATTCGGTGACGTACGGCGACGGTTTGTTCGTTGCCGTCGCGGAAGACGGCACGGGTAACCGGGTGATGACGTCTCCTGATGGCATCACCTGGACGAGTCGTACTAGTGCCGCGGACAACGCTTGGCACACCGTGACGTATGCCAATGGGTTGTTCGTTGCCGTGGCGTACACCGGTACGGGTAATCGAGTGATGACGTCAGGTCGTTTCCAACCGCCGACGCCGTCGATCATGATCATCGGCAGCCGCGATGGGGAGCGCATTAGCGTCACGGGAACGTCGATGTACCTGACGAGCCAGACAGTGAGGCCATGGATCCGCTTCGCCGATCAGACGAAGTTTAGGGAAGGCGTATCCGTCATCCCTGTCACGGCCAACGGCACCTTCGCTTGGTCACGCAAGACTGGCAAGAAGGCTCACGTCTACTTCGCCGACGGCGCGACGAAATCCAACACCGTGGTGATCCCGGCCCGCTGATCCCGATGGTTCCGTCGCTTTACGAAAACAAGGGGTCGAGAGATGGCGCCAGCAATCAATCTCATTGATCCCGAGTACTTCGCTGAACACGGGCATCCATGGGATCAGTATGAATGGCTGCGCGCCAATGCTCCGGTCTTCTGGCATGACGAACCACATGGTCCCGGATTTTGGGCCTTCGAGGATCTAATGCTCAGTGATGTCGACCGGCTTTCTTCCCGGCCTCATGTCGCCTAATGATTGTTGAGAAGGTTCCCGTCAGGGCCGGCCCACCGCCAAAGTGTGCGACGGGGTGCACAGTGGGGCAAGAGGAGTGATGTTTTGTGGGGGAGATTAATCGGGATTTTGCAGGAGGGATCCCGGTTGGGCGCTATCCCTCTGGCGGGCGTAGGTAGGAGTTGTGTCGCTACTTAGCCGGCCTCGCGCGCAGGTAGCTACACACCATGTCGGCGAATTCGGTTGCGGTGACTTTGCGGCTCATGTTTACGCGCGAGAACTCATTCTGGTCGAGCATGATTTGCTGGAACGTAACGGCAATGCCCATGCGCACGGCTATTTCAATGCGACGCTTGTCGGCCGCGCTCGTGAACTTGGGCAGGTATTGCTTGATGAGCTGGGTAAACGCATCACTCATCGCGAGAGTGAACTGGGAGCCCATCTCACGCCATTCGGGATCGTGTGAGTTGCCTACCGCGAAGAAGAACAGTGGCACACGGTGCCGCTCGACCACTTCGAAAGTCCCTGTGAAGGTTTTGCGCATGGAGGACTCGAGATCGGGTTCCAGGGCAGCTTTGCCGAGGATTGGCAGAATTTCGGCAGCCAGCATCTCGAGCACGCGCTCGTGCATGGCATCGAGGAATCCGCGCATGTCGCCGAACCGTGCGTAGAAGGAGCCGGTGGATGTTTCGGCACGCTCGATGACTGCCTCGAGGGTGAGGGCAGGGCTTCCGCCTTCGTAGAAAAGCTCCTCTCCGGCGTCGAGCATGCGGTTCATCGACTCGATGCTTCGCTGTTGAACGGGTGCTCTACGAGCCATGGTCGAACCCTTCTGTGCCGCTGGAAGTCCCGAAGTCTAGCGCGAGAAGCGCGGTCACAGGTGATGGGTTGAAGGGCAATCTCGAACTATCCCTCTAGTTGACGGGACAGAGCGGACTAGGCGCACTCCCGCCGCGTCGTGCAGGTGATCGTGGTGGTCACCTTGGATTCAAGCGTGCCGAACTCCATACCGGGAGTGAAAAACGTGGTGCCGATGTATGCGTTGAGGGCGCTCACGAGTTGCGGATCATCGACGATGGAGACATCACCGGTGATGAGGTGTCGATCGGTCCGCTTCCAGGCGGCTCCCACCTTGGCGACCTTGCCCTTCGTGACCTTGACCGTCATGTTGCTGACGCCGAAGATCGTGATCCGGTCGCCCTCGACCGCGTCGTACTCATCCTGGAAGGTGACTCGACCCGTTGTGGCTCCTGCCCCGGTGGCGTACTCAAGGTGGGGCGACGCGAGATCGATCCTGTTCAGCAAAGCACCAATGGTCATGACCCCCGTGTTCGCGACGGCGCCCGGCTTGAAGGGCTTGGTCACCGGGAAGTGAAGGGCCTGCGTGCCCGAGGGGTTGGTGCTCAATGCGGGAGGGAGACCCTGGAACTGCACGCCCACCGTGCTGAGTTGGCTGTATACCTCGGGCAGGAACGTGATGGTCGTAGATCCACTGACCTGGGATGTGACCTTGGCCTGCGCGGGCGCAGCGGCGATGCCTGCACCAGCGACGAGTGCTGCCGCGGTGACGGCGCTTAGGAATGCGGTGCTCTTGCGCATCAATCCTCCAAAGAATCTTGAGGTGCCGACCCGGCTCCTCGCCGCCTGCGTGGTCGCCTGCGTGGCTGGCGTAATTCTGGCATATCGGCCATACCGGTCGCACGCTGCATGCTGATGTAGGGGGGCACCCAAGTGCACAGGGGTGCGGACGCACTCCGCCTAACTGATGTCGATCCCGAAGAGGATCTTGGTGAGCGTCTCGAATTGCTTGTCATTGTTGCTCGTCCCCACCATCGCGGCCATGGCGTCCTCCTCCGGGTAATACATCGCCGTGATGTAGCCGTCGATTCCGGAGGGACCGCAGTCGCGGTAGTACTTCTCCACCCAGTAGTACACGTCCCCTGACTTGGCGGTTGCGCGCTCCGCCTTATTGGTGCCGCCATCGTCCTCGCATGCCTTGGCGAATCCGAAGTCATCGATGAGGAAGTTGCGCACGTCGAGGAGCTTTGCCTTCGGGACGCCTCCGAAGAAGTAGACGAGCGCACCGGGCGCGGTGGAACTCCCCTCGAGGAAGTTTTGGTCGTCAGGGCTCAGGGTGATCCGGGAAGCGGGTCCGTAGTCCGTCTCCGAAGCTCCCCGCTGGATCTCCTCCCAGGAGTTCGGGGCCACCGTCGAGAGGCGTCCCGTGCTGTCGGTCACCCTCCTGAACCCCGCCGGCACCGATGTGGAGGTGGTGCCATCACCGTCTGCATCACCATCGTCAGCACTCACGTTGCCGACCACCTCAAGCGGTCTGACGTCGTTATTGATCTCACCCTCGAGGAGTTCGCCCGTATTCGGCCGATAGACGGAGATGTCCATAGGGTTCGTGTCGCCCTGGGTGCGCAGGACATCGCAATAGCCGCGCTTCGTGGCATTGTCCGCAGCCGTGACCACGTCGCGACCCGCCAGACTCAGGAGGATGTCGCCGGGTTCCACCCCGACGTTGCTCGCCGCACTTCCCGCGCGAGTGCCGGATACCCAGATGCCCCCGATCTCCTCGGCTTCGTCGAACCACGCGAAGCCGTTGATCCCCAGCGACTCCACATCGGTCCCCTCAGCAAGCGTGTCGACCACGCCCCTTGCGAGTTCGGCCGGGATGGCGAAGTACTGCGACGTGTTCGTCGGGTCCGACGATGCGTAGTTGATTCCGATCACATGGCCATCCACACCGAGCAGAGGACCCCCGGAATTGCCCGGCTGAATAGCGGCATCGTGCTCGAGGGCATAGGGAATAGACGCCCATGATGAGTCGCCGTCGGCGCGCGCCTTGGAGATGATGCCCCGCGTGAGGCTGAATTCGGGATCACCCAAGGGGAATCCCGCGACGTAGATGTCGGTCCCGGCGTCGATGGCCTCCTCCTGCCACGCCAGGTAGGGGAAGTCCTCTCCCGTGAGGTCGAGTACCGCGAGGTCATTGCACTCCGACACTCCCAGGACGCGCGCGGTGATGGGACCTTCCTGGCCATCGACGTAGACGCGGACGAGTCCTGCGCCCTCGACGACATGGGCGTTGGTGACGACGTGGCCTTCCGGGTCGATGATGAAGCCCGATCCAGAGCCCCCTGCTGACACGCGCCCCTCCTCCGGATCAACATACGAACCCTCGACCTCGATCCGGACCACCGCCGGACGAGCACCATCGACTCCCTGCTGCGCACCCTCGCCCGGTGACAGGGAGGATTCCGCGGACGAGGACGGCTCTCCTGAGTCACCTATAGGGATGAGGCAGCCGCTCAGAAGCAATGCCAGCGAAGCAATGCCAGCAGCGAGGGGAAGGCTCCGATGCGGAATACGCGACGTCGTCATGCTTCCTGTGTACGCGCCCCATGCGCATCCGCGTAGAGGTGAAGGGTCCGAGTGAGGTCATGGGTCGGTCCACATTCATCATCGCCATGCATTCACAGGACACTCATGGCCGATTGCTGACCGCGAGCGGGCCAGCATCTCGTCGCCGGTCTACTGCTGGGTTGAGGTTTCGTCGCGCTGCTGGAAGAGGAGGTAGAGCACGACGACGCCGCCCACGAACCTGAGCGTGCCAAGGGCAGGGCGGAAATCGGCGTAACCTCTCATGGCGACGAGACCGGCGGCAACGGCGATAGTCGCGAGGATGGCCAGGGCGATGGTCCCGCTTCTGCTGCCGCGGGAGTACGCGATCGTGGCGGCAAGACCGAGGAGGGCGAAGACAATTCCCGCGACGGCGAGGACTACGACCTGCGTGGACGTGAGGGATTCTGCGGTGCTCCAATCAAACTCCGCGTTGAGCTCATCGGCGTCGACTATGGCCTGGAATCCGACGAATAGCTGTTCGAGGAAGATGAAAGCCGCGAGCACAATCACAACGGTGACTGTCCAGGGGCGAGTCGACTTTGCCGCACTTCCTGCCATGGCTACTTCCTGCCTTCCGGGGGTAAGCGGAGATCGCTTTGCGCGCGGACACTACCAAGATCTCGGCGAATGGTGGTGACTCTGCACAGGTAGAAGGGATCCGGGTGGTTAACCCATAGTCCGGAGGACCTTCCACTGAGGGCTCCCCTAGGTGTAGCGGGTCTGTGCCAGGCCGATTGACCCGCAGTCTCGTGCAGGCGAGCCAGCTCCATGCTCTAGGCTCCGCAAGGCTTGATGCACACGCGCACGCATGCACGAGGATTCATGGATGCACGAGGATTCATGGATGCACGTGGCCTTCCCTTTGCGCAGGACGGCCTGGATCGCAGCACGTCGTCGAGGTGCCGCCTCTGACGAGAACGCTAGAGCCTCAATCCCGAGGTGGTGGGGCACATGACCGTGATCGTCTTCGTCGCCTACGGCGTCGGAGCACTACTCGGCTATGCAGTTGCCCGCGGCGGTCGACTTGTCCCCGTTTGGCGAGTCTTCATCCGCGCCAACCTGCTGCTCACCAGCATCGTCCTCTCCGTCCTCGCCGGATGGCGCGTCTCCGGCTTCGCCGACCTGCTGTGGCCCGTCGTGGTCACGGCGGTGATGTTCGTCCTCGTCGGCGTTGCCTACCTCCTGACGCCGTCGTCTCCCGAGCGTCCCGGGCGCGCTGTGCTGCGCGGGTGGTCGGCAATTCCCAATCCTGGCTTCTGGCTCATCCCGGTCGCCACGGCGATCGCAGGCGCACCGGGAGCGGTCATCGCGGTCCTCATCGATCGAGTCGCGCTGGCTTCCTTCGCCATCTGGGTCTGGGTGCTTCGCAAGCACGCCCCCATCAAGCAACAGGTCCGCACATCCTGGATTGATCAGTCACCACTCATCGCACTCGTCGTGGGGTTGCTCCTCGGTGTCATCTCCGACGCCCCGGAGTGGACCGCGTCGGTCCTGCAATGGCTAGCACCCGTCGTCGCTGCCATCGGTGCCGCGGTCTTCGTCGGCTCAGTGCTTCATCCCAGCCAGCGCATTGAGTGGCGCCCCGGCGTGCGCGTGTGGGCGCTTCTCAGCCTGGCCCGCATCGCCATGATGGTGCCCCTGGCATTCCTGGCACCGACCGAGCCCATCGCGGTCGCACTCGTGCTCGGCGCCTTCAGCATCCCGGCCTTCTTCCCCTCGAGCCTGTCGGTGCTGTACGGCTACACCGACTCAGTCGTCGCCGCTTCTGTTCGCCTGGGGTGGATCTTCGCGCCCATCGGCCTGGTGGCCGCGGGCTTCATCATCACCCGTTAGGACCACGTCGTCGATCCATGTGACGAGGGGCTCTCTCCCATAGGAAAAGGCCTTACGCTCACTCCAGGCAGAATGCAGCTGGGACAAGAAGCCAGAGGGAGTAGTCGTGACCGAGAAGCCGAAGAACGATCTTGAGGACCTGGGCGAGCACACCCTGCACGGGGCCGAGGACGTGGCCGATGTCATCGGCCACGGGGTCGGGGGCACAGTGAAGGGCCTGGCGGACGGCGTGGAGGCGGCCTCCGCCGAGACGAAGGTGCGCGAGACCGACGACTAGGTCGTGGGCCACGCCCCGGGTCCGGTCATCCATGCCACACTCAGCCTGTGCGCGTCACGCGACTGTCCACCACACCCGTCAAGGGGCTGGCCCTGCACCATCCCGAGTCCATCCGTGTCGATGAGACGGGCGCCGTCGGCGACCGGCTCTTCTTCCTCGCTGATGCACGGCCCTCGCTGGTCTCGGTAGCCAAGTCAGGGGCACTGCTCGGCATCGCGGCGGAGTACGACGCCTCGACCCGACGCCTCACCCTCCGCGAGGGAGAGACCGTGCTCGCCGACGACGAGGTGCGCCTCGGCGAGGAGATCGATGCCGACTTCTTCGCATTCCGCACCGCGCCCGGGCGCATCGTCGAGGGCCCCTTCGCCGCCATCCTCTCCGAGCGAGCAGGGCGGCCGCTCGAGTTGGTGCAGGCCTCCGACGCGCTGCGCGGCCACGACGTCGAACCCCTCACCCTCCTCGGCCAGGGCTCCATCGACCGGCTGAGCGAGGTCGCCGGCGAGCCCGTCGATGCGCGGCGCTTCCGCATGCTCATCGAATTCGACGGCGGCGAGCCGCACGTCGAGGACACCTGGCTCGGCAAGAGCATCCAGATCGGCGATGCCACCCTCGTCGGCGGCGGGCCTGTGCAGCGCTGCGCAGGCACGACACGGCATCCGGACACCGGCGTCATTGACCTCAAGACACTCGCGCTCATCGGGGAGTACAGAGGACGCCAGGACTCCGTCTTCGGTCCCGGCTTCAACTTCGGCGTCTACGCCCGCTGCATCGTGCCGGGCGAGATCCGGGTCGGTGACGACGTCATCGTCGCCGACTGAGTGCTACGGCAGCGACGGGATCTGCGAGCAGGCCGACTCGACGGCGCCGCTGGTCACGCCGAGGGACTGGCCGGAGGGATCAGCGGCAAGTGCCTGCTTGGCCGCGCCGAGCGCTCCTTCGAGATCCGACATCCCCGGCACGTCCGGATAGGCGACGACCACCCCGCCCACAATGGAGACAGCCTGCTGGAGCAGAGACGCGGACTCCTCGGGCGGCGTACCGGGCTGCACCGCCTCGCGCACGAGGTCGCACGCACCATTGAGCTGGCGCGCGGCGTCCGCGGTGTCAGACGCCGTGCCGACGACATCCTGGCCGGCCTCGATCGCGGCTGAACCCGCATCGATCGCCGCTGATCCTGCGTCGACGACCCCCTGTCCTACGTCCAGAGCCGTCTCCGTGGCGTTGCGCACCGAGTCGAAGCCGAAGATCGCCACGACGGCGACGCCGGCGGCGATGAGGAGAATAAGGAGACGACGCATTGCCTTCGACGGTACGTAGGGGTGTCCCGAGGAGGCAACTCGCCACGCGCATTCCCAGGGACCTCCTACGATCATTCCGTGGAGATCGCGAGCGGGCCGTGGGATACCTCACAGGTCAGCACCTTCCTCGATGAGACCGTGATCCCGATCCGCATCGCGAGCGCGGGACGCACCTCGCCCCTGGTGCAGTCGCTGTGGTTCCTCTACGCCGACGACTCGCTGTGGTGCTGCACGCAGGCGGACGCCGTGCTCACGCGACGCCTCACCAGCAATCCGCGATGCGGATTCGAGGTCTCCGGCGACCTGCCGCCCTACCGAGGCGTGCGCGGCACAGCCAAGGCCGAGATCCTCCCCGATCGCGCCGCCGACGTCCTCCCTCGACTCATCGAGCGCTACCTCGGCGACTCACCCAGTCCCCTCGCCGCATGGCTGCTGTCGCGACTGGATCGCGAAGTGGCGATCCGCCTGCACTCACTGCGCGTGACGAGCTTCGACTTCACGACTCGCATGACGTGATCAGCGACTGAGTGCGTCTACTCCCCCGCCGGACGCAACCGCGAGACCCATCTCCGCGAGCGCATCCGTCGCCATGGCCATGCCATCGGCAAGCGAGGAGTCGGCGCCGAGCTGCTGTCCCGCGAGTGTGCGCTTGCGAATCGACTCCATGATCACCGCGAGCTTGAGCCCGGAGAGCACCACGCACACGTCGAGATGACCGACATCGAGTCCGCTGCGCTCCGCATAGCGCTCCACCAACTGCCCGCGCTCCCAGAAGCCATCGCGGTCGGTGACGAAGGCGGCGAACCGGATCTGATGACGCAGCTCATCGCCGGGTCGCGACCAGTAGATCAGCATGGTGGCGAGGTCCATGAGCGGATCGCCCAGGGTCGCCATCTCCCAGTCGAGGACAGCGCGGATGCGCGGCTCGACCGGATCGACGATCGCATTGTCCAGGCGGTAGTCACCGTGCACGATCGACCACGGCAGGTCAGCGGGCAGCCCCTCCACACGAGAGTCGAGCCACGAAAGCAACTCGTCGATCGCGAGGAGATCGCGGGTCTTGGAGAGCTCCCACTGCTTGGCCCAGCGCGCGACCTGACGCGCGAGGAATCCTTCCGGGCGGCCGAGTCCGCCCAGGCCCACCTCGCGTGCATCGATCGCGTGCAGGGCGGCGAGCACATCGACCAACTCAGCGGAGAGTGCGGAAGCGTCCGCCACAGTGAGGCCGTCGGCAGCCGCGTCGCTGCTGATGATGCGACCTGCGACGTACTCCATGACCAGGAAGCGCGCGCCGATGATCGACTCGTCATCGCAGTAGGCGAGCGGCCGCGGTGCCGGGAAGTCACCCTGTGTCACCCCGCTCAGCACGGTGAACTCCCGGCCCATGTCATGAGCAGTGGGCATGACATGCCCGAGAGGCGGGCGCCGGACGACAAGCTGTCGATCACCCTGGGAGACCAGGTAGGTGACGTTGGACAGGCCCCCTGCGAGACGGATCGCCTCCACGGGGGCGTCCTCCACCAGTCCTTGCGCGGCCAGCCAAGGGCCGACGGTGGCGAGGTCAAGACCCTCGGGCGATGTCACGCCTCCGACGCTACCGGGCTCCAGCCCTTTAGGCTCCCGTCATGGCATTGCCGGGGAGGGACTACGCCGCACAGATCGCCGGAGCCCGACGCACAGCGCGACGCGTCCACGTCTTCGCCGCGATCTCGTGGTTCAGCGGCTGGGCCACGATCATCGCGTGCCTCATCGCATGGCTCGGCTACGGCGTATCCATCCTCGACAGCCTCGAGATCATCCTCGCGATCGGAGTCGCCGGCCTCCTGGGTGGCGTGGGGCTCTACGCGCAGGGTCGCAACCTCGACCTGTCTGCCTCGCGCCTGGAGATCGCCCTCGAGCCCAAGGGCTCCTGATCATCGCGCGGTAAGGATCACCTTGCCGGTCGTGCGGCGAGCGCGCATGTCCTCGTGCGCACGTCGTGCATCCTCAAGGGGATACGCCGTGCCGGGCAGGGGGCGCAACTCGCCGGACGCGACGAGTCGCACGAGATCCGCCAGCGGCTGAGCGACCATCCCGATCGGATCGACCTTCATGCAGTCGACCAGCCAGAAGCCGATCACGCTGGTCGACCCGGTCATGAGCGAGGACGGCGCGATCGGCGTCGCGGCCTCGCGCGAGGCCATGCCGTAGACGACGAGGCGGCCGAAGGGCGCGAGCGCGCGCAGTGACGCATCTGTCGTCGCGCCTCCCACCATCTCGAGCACGATGTCGACGCGCTTGCCGCCGTTGGCCTCGCGGATGGCCGCCGTCATCCCCTCGGGATCAGCGTCGATCGCGACGTCGGCGCCGAGATCCAGCGCGAGTTGGCGCTTCTCCTCACTGGACGCAACCGCGATCACACGGCCGGCGCCCCAGAGCTTGGCCAGTTGGATCGCGAGCGATCCCACTCCACCGGCGGCTGCGTGCACGACGACCGACTCACCGGTCACCATGCGCGCCGACGTGCGCAGCAGGTGCCATGCCGTGAGGCCCTGGACGAGAAGGCCGAGAGCGGCGGCGTCGCTCACGCCGTCGGGCACCTCGAAGGCTGCGGCGGGTGCGATGAGCGCGCGATCGGCGTACCCACCCGATCCTGATGCGGTGAATCCGCAGAGTCGACGCCCGTCAGCCGTGCGGCCGACCACCTCGGCGCCCGGGACGAACGGGAGTTCCTGCGCGGACAGGTAGGAGTTCTCCACCGCGTGCGTGTCGGCGTAGTTGACGCCGGACGCGTCGACCTCGAGCACCTCGAGTCCCGGGATCGGATCGGGATCGGGCAGATCGACGAGCTCGAGGACTTCGGGACCGCCGAAGCGGGTGACCTGGATTGCACGCATCGGCCCAGGCTAGGGGGTAGGCGAGAGTCAGGCAGGGCGGCGGTGCACCCCGGCCCCACGGCGCCGAACTTGGGATGAGGCGCCGAACTTGGGGTGAATAGTGCCCTGGAAGGGCGTGATCTACCCAAAGTTCGCAGATGTGAGTGCTGGCGTGCCGCCCCTATCGGGCTAGACCGCGCACTCGCCCCCATCGCAGCAGGGCTGGATGTAGTAGCACTGCGGGCAGAAGTCCTTGCCGCCGCGACGCTGGAGGTCGACGCTCTCGCAGGCGGGGCACGGACCCGGTGAACCCATCACGGCACCCGACGCTAGCGGCTACCAGGAGCCGCCGCCACCACCGCCACCACCACCGCCGGAGAATCCGCCACCGCCCGAGAATCCGGAGCCGCCTGAAGCGCGGGGTGGGTTGGACGCCGCGCTCACCGTCGACGCACCCACCGCCATGAGTCTGTGGATCGCGGCGGTGTTGGCGAGGAAGAGCCCGGTCGAGTGCAACTGCTCCTCGGTGAGGTCGGGGAACGCGCCCGACCACGCATCCTCGAGGTCGAAGAGCACGGCGTAGGGAAGGAAGGTCGCGTACACGGCGTAGTCCGGCAGTCCCAGCCTCTGCACCAGGTCACGACGCGCGGCTCCGGGATCGGTATCGAGAAGGCGCTTGAAGCCCTCGACCTCAGCCTCGAAGCGGGCTGTCTCCCGCGTCTCCCTGTCGGGCACGAGATACGCGGCGATGAAGAGGCCGAGTGTCAGCGCGAGCAGCACGGGCGCGACACCGGCGTAGAAGATCGCGTTGTCGGTCACGCTGCCGAAGCCGAAGGCAGCGATGCCCAGGATCAGGCCGATCCCTGCCATGCAGCCCACCCGTCGGCGCGGTGAGCCGGCCTGCGGATCCAGTCGCTGCGCGGCCACGGCTTCACGGGTCAGGTCGGTGCGCACGCGCTTCACGGCGCTGGCGAAATCCGCGTCGTACCCCTCAAGGGTGGCCCGGTCACGGCCCTCGAAGATCTCTCCGGTGAGCCGCTCCTCCCAGGGACGCAG
>CAZLNF010000005.1:22675-24444 GCA_964560885.1 uncultured Actinomyces sp.
CGAGGACGATGAGCGAGGGTGCGACGAGCGCAACCAGCGAAAGCGTGAGCGCGAAGGGAAAGAAGACGCGGCTCGCGTCGCCCGACAGCGGCATCGCCTCGGTGCGCCGCACAGGCGGTGTGGTGAACGCCGATCCGGGATAGGCGATGACCGCGGTCAGGCCCTGGTAGGGAAAGAGGGAGGCCTTGCGAAGCGTGACGCTCTCCCCGCTGATGCGGTCATTGCATCCCGCCGTCTCGCCGTAGTAACCGGAGTAGCACTGTGCTGCGAGCACGGCGCCGGGGCCTGTGACGATGACCTGTGCCTGGTAGATGTCCACGCCCCAGCCATTGCCGATGAAGTCCCAGTAGAGCTCGACGTCACCGGCGGTGAAGCCATAGGGATTGCCTGAGGCAAGCTCCTCCGCGGTCATCGTCCGCAGCGCGCCTTCGACGACGTAGGAGATCTCGTAGACATGCTCGCCCGCGATGGTGACATCGGGGTCCCCGATCTTGACCTCGAGGAAGGGGTCGTCCTCGCTCGTCTCGTAGGGCACCGATCCGCCGTCCATGGAGACCGACTGCAACGTGGCCGGATGCATCCACCGGGTGCCGTCGGGCAATTCACTCCACATCGGGATGAGCCGGAAAATGCCGTGGCGATCACTGCCGGTGAAGGCGTAGGCAATCGTCTCGACCACCTCGAGGGACCCATCGGCCTGGACGGTCGCGATGACGTCGTAGGACGTGATCCGCTCGGTGTCAGCGCGCGCCGGTGAGACCAGCAGGAGCAAGGTGGCGCCCGCGAGCGCCACGAACGCGAGGGACCGCGCGGTGGCGCCTCGGAGCACGGCGGGCCCGATCAGAACTGCACGCCGGGGGCGGACCGACGGTTCTCATCCGGCTCGCGGTAGACCTCGCGCTGTGACACGCCCGCGATGCCCGCGAACCACATCGACGGGATGGTGCGGAGCGCCGTATTGAGGTGCACCACAGCGTCGTTGTAGTACTGCCGCGCGAATTGCAGCTGCCCCTCGATCTCTGCGAGCTGCACCTGCAGTGTCTGGAAGTTCGATGTCGCCGTGAGCTGGGGGTAGGCCTCAGCGACAGCGAAGAGTCGGCCGAGGGCGCCGGTGAGTGACGCATCCGCCTCGGACTTCTGGTCGAGCGACTGGGCCGCCTGCGTCTGGGTGCGCGCGACGGTCACCGCCTCGATGGTGGACGCCTCGAAGTCCCGGGCGCCCTTGACCGTCTCGACGAGGTTGGGCACGAGATCGGCGCGCTTGGTGAGGAGGGTGTCGATGTCACCGAGAGCGCCGATGCACAGGACGTCGAGGCGACGCAGCTTGTTGAACTGGACGATGCCAAAGACAACCAGCACGACCAGGAGAACGCCGACGACGAGGAGCCACCACATGGCCCCAGTGTCCACCTCCGACGCGGTGCGCGGGCCACGGTCTCGCACATTGCCTGGTCAGGAACGGCGAATCCCCCGGGCCCTGGGGGCTCCGGGGGACTCGCGCGAGAGTGGTCCTACTCCGTCACGGTGACCGTGACGACCCACTTCTCATCGGTGTTGTCCATGTTGGTGAGGGTGACCTCAGCCGTGCCGGGCGCGAGTGCCTCGCCACCCGGGAGGAACTGGGCCGAGCCGTCGTCCTTGCCCGCGGTGACGGCCAGGACGGCCTCGTCGCTGGAGGAGATCATCCAGGCCATGACGTCATCGACATTGAAGGTGATGACGCGGCCGACCTGCACCTCAGCGGTGGTCTGGCCGGGCTCCACGATGAC